>NZ_JAUBTX010000024.1:0-91203 GCF_036705185.1 Microcoleus sp. B4-D4
AGTTACATCATCAAATATTTTTAACTGGTTTACACACTGTTGTTATTGTACCTCACCTTTGTGAGAAAGGCTATATCGTTTTCTAAGAAGTTGGAGAATCATGGCTGGTGCTATTTGGAATTTTATTCATGACTACAATCACCAAATCCGATTAGCAATGCTGAAGACTCAACCGCCTCAATTTTCTCCATCCTTTACATAAAAGCACTACCGTTAAGTATTTTGCCACCGACAAAAATCAAGATTTAGGGATTGTTAAGCTAGGCATGAAAACCTCATGTGAGGCTAATTAGGGCTTGCTGAATAGAACTAGTACAGCTCGGCGTAAATACACAGACTATTAAACAGCCAAGACTTTACCCTTATATGTCCACTTAAAAGGTTTGGCCCTTGTTTGATTAAAGTAGTTAATAAAACTGAGGATGCGATTTTTCAGATCGTACTGAAGTCGTGAAACTTGCTCTTTTCAGTAATTTCCGCACCAAAATGCTGAACCAAATCTCTATTTGATTAAGCCACGAAGAATGTTTGGGTGTATAGTGGAAAACAATTTGATGTGTTGGGTCACTTAAAAAAACAGCGCGGGATTTCATGGATTGAAGTATGCCGCTTTTTCCCTTAATACCGAGGTCGATATCTAAGCCTTCTTTTTCGGCGACCAAACGCACCAGTGATTCAGATTGGTGAGTATTCAGACAATCCATAATTAGATGCCATTTTTGAGCATCAGGGTCAGTTTCAATGATGTGACGAATGTTGAGTAAAAAATCGGCTTCTGTTCTCGAATTTCCGCAAGTGGGCTCGATAATCTTACCCGTAGCAATATTTAAATTGGCTATCAATGTCTGCGTGCCATGACGAATATATTCAAACTCTCTTCTTGCAACTTTTCCTGGTCGCATTAATAAGTCTTTCTCGATACGTTCAATAGCTTGAATCCCTGTCATTTCATCAACCGATATGGTGTGTTCTCCATTTTGACTGCGTTCAATCGCAGTCAGATATAAACCTGTAATATCTTTAACTTTTGCATCAAATTCTTCATCCACAGGGGGGGGGTTAACCAGTAGCACGAGGCCTGTGGTTTAAGTTCGGCTTCTTCTAATAATCTGCCAACATGTCGGACTGATATACTTTCAATAATGCCTTGAAACATGATTTCCTCCGCCAGTTCTCTAGCCGTCCAATGACTTATTGGCCGTCCATAATCCGACGGTGAGGAACAGGCGAGTGCAAATAACTCGGTTACTTGTTCCATGCTAAATTTTGCTGGTGCGCCAACACGTTCTCGATCTTGTAATCTTTGCAAAATCGATAAGTCTTTTCCCTCGCTCTCCAACCATCGGTTTCGCCCCTTCACGAGCCATCTGCCGATTAATCTCTAAACTTCGGGCTATTTCACGATGGTTTTGACCATCAGACGCCATGAGAATGATTTTGGCTCGTAGCACGATCTGTTGTGGCGTGTTGTGTCTCTTGCTCAACTGGTGAAGTTGATGACGCTCGCCATCGCTTAATTTTAATGTTTTAGGCATTAATAAGGCCATATATGACTCCTTTATCACCTACCGAAACTGGTCTAAACTAACTATGTTAGTCTACCACAAATATAGTCTGTCTACTTACGCCGAGCTGTACTAGAAGTTATGACTGCCAAGGGTTGCAAGATTTTTAAACACAAAAAAGTGCTCTCGTTATGACGTTTGTCGGCTCAAAATCCTTGCATTTCGGTGGAAAATTGTGGAGTAAATTTGGGAACCCATCTCCGAATCTCCCATTTTTCAAGCTGTTTGACACCTAGATTCGATTTGTGGACTTTTTCAGCAAGCCCTAATTATTTCTCATTTCCCTGGAACTCAAAGAAGTCCCGAACAGTTTTTCAATAAAGGAACAAATGGAGTCATATTTTAATTGGGTAAACAGGTAAAAAATGAGTAAAATTACTCCTTTACAATAGTGCTTTTAGCTTAACTTGTGAGTAATGGTAATGATGTGGCGGCAGAGGCATTTGGCGAAATTTTACCGCAAGGATGCGAGACAGCAATATGAAGAATTATCTCCACTTAGTCAACAATGGCCTTGGTTTTAACGAGCTCGACCTGTCGATCAAGGCAAGTGTCATTTTTCTGCCTCAAAACCCCTATCCTCTGAATTATAAATCCCATCAATCGCTTATCTTTAGAAAAAGAGTAGCGCGAAACAGGAAAAACAATTATTTTTGAAGTTGACCCTGTTGCCAATTTCCTTCTAACTTAGTTCCATCTGCATAAATGTAGGAACCTTGACCGTGTTTCTGCCCGTTGAGAAAGTCACCTTGATAGCGATCGCCATTGGCGTAAATACAGATACCTTTGCCGTTAAACTGACCCTCGCGAAATTCGCCTTCGCAGCGATCGCCATTGGCAAAAATATAAACTCCTTTCCCACTCATCTTACCCTTGACAAAAATGCCTTTATAGCTATTGCCATTAGCAAATTCGCGGACACCCTCACCATTAAATTCTCCATTCTCGAACGGCCCTTGATAACGTCCCCCTTCTTTAAAAGTTAACAACCCCTGACCTTGAGCGTTGCCCTTGACAAACTCTCCTTCATAGCGGTTGCCGTTCGGATATTCGCGAACCCCTTTGCCGTGAAATTGCCCTTCACTAAACTGCCCCTCATAACGGCCTCCGACCGCAAAAGTATAGGTTCCCTGTCCGTGAGGCAAGTTACTCAGCAACTCTCCTTCGTAGCGGTTCTTATTAGCATATTGACAGACTCCTTTACCGTTAACTTTGCCTTCTTTAATATCTCCTTCGCAACGAGTGCCATCACTGAACGTAAAAGCCCCCCGACCGCTGGGAGAACCATTGGTAAAAGAGCCTTCATAACGAATGCCGTTAGTGGAAGTAAAAGTACCTGTACCGTCGAATTCACCGTCTTTAAAAGTTCCTTCGTAGCGGTTGCCGTTAGCAAATTCGCGGACACCTTGACCGTTGAATTCACCCGAGGCAAATTCTCCTTGGTATCGACCTTCTGCTTTAAAAGAATAGACACCTTTACCGTGAGGTTGGCCGTTGAGAAATTGCCCTTCATAGCGATCGCCATTGGCATATTCGCACATAGCGGGCCCGCTGAGTTTTCCCTCGCTCAATTCTCCCTCACAACGTCCGCCATCGGGTAAAGTAATCACTCCTGCCATTGCGCTGTGAGGGTTTGCGAATAACTCAGCCATTGCCAAGTTGGAGCCAAGTAATAGAGCGAATCCAAATCGCTGAAGTTTACTTAATATTGCTGGCGACATTCCAAAATTCATAATTCACACAAAATTCAATTTTTAGATTTACAGTTGCTTTCTTGGTGCTATTGAATTCCCAGCCAAATTGCTAGGTTTCCAGAAAATACCTACTCATTGAGCCGGAAGGTAATAGATGCTGTTTTTCCTTGAATACCGCTTTCTGATGAGGCAAATTTCCATCTTTCTACTGTTTTAATCGCAGCGCTATCGAAGTCGTCGTATTTGCTAGAAATCTCGATCGCGATGTTGAATGCCTTACCGTTAGGGTCAATATCAAACTTGACTTTCACTTGACCCTGCCGCCCTTCTTTTCTGGCGGCACTCGGATATTCAGGTTTACCGCAGCTAATGCAAGTCCCTGGTGCCGGGCCCGAAGGACGGGAAGGACTCCCCCCTCCACCAGAGTTTTTCGGTTTTGGCACTGAGCCCGAACCACTGCCAAAGGGCTCTGAAGAAACCCTCCCACCAGTTCCACTACCACCGGATGGTGAGTTCGAGGGACTTCCTCCTGGGTTTGTGGCATCGGCGATCGCACTTCCCGAATTGCGGCCGCTTCCAGGCCTGGTAGCTGTGACTGGCGGGCCCGCTGCTGGCGATCGAGCTATGGGGCCAGAACCGGCCGCAAATGGCTCTGAGGAAGAGCTTCCGCTTTCACTCGGGGGGTTTCCGCCTCCGGGGCCAGAGGAGGGGTTTGTGACATCGGCGATCGCACTTGTTGAATTGCTGCCGCCTCCTGGCCTGGTAGCTGTGACTGGCGGGCCCGCTGCTGGCGATCGAGCTATGGGGCCAGAACCGCCCGCAAATGGCTCTTCTGAGGAAGATATTTCGCTTTCACTCGGGGCGGGATTTCCTGCTGGATTTGTGACATCGGCGATCGCACTTCCCGAATTGCTGCCGCCTCCTGGCCTGGTAGCTGTGACTGGCGGGCCGGCTGCTGGCGATCGAGCTATGGGGCCAGAAGCAGGATTTAATGCCTCTGAAGATGGCGAGGGCGAGTTATTGTTTTCAGGACTATTCGATGACTTGGGATTTCCAGCATCTGCAGTAAAATCTGGGGAACTCTCAGCGCTCTTGGGGCGAGACTGGGTAACGGGTGGTTCGCTTTTAGGAGGTTCCTCACTGGCGATCGGGCTATCATTTTTGGGAGGATCGGGCGATGGGGTTTTGGGTTCGTTGGCGATCGGGCTTGGAGGAGTTTCTGGGGGAGTCAAATCCTGTTTAGGTGCGATCGCAGAAGGTGTCTCTGGAATCGGCGGTGGCGTTACTGCTACGGGTGGCTCTTCTGGAATCGGCGGTGGCGTTACTGCTACCGGGGCTTCCTCTGGAATCGGGGGTGGCGTTACCGCTACGGGTGGCTCTTCTGGAATTGGCGGTGGCGTTACCGCTACGGGTGGCGCCTCTGGAATTGGCGGTGGCGTTACTGCTACGGGTGGCTCTTCTGGGGGAGTTGGCTCTGGTGGCGGTTCTGGTTTGAATGTCTCCGGCGGGGGAGATACCTTTTCTTGAATAGCTGGCTCTGGCTTGATTTCCTCTACTTTAGGTTCATCCAGCATGACAATTTCAATGGCATCGTCTGGAAATTCAGCCGGTTTGAGCAACTTGAGGCTCAAGGGCAGTGCCACAGCGTGCAATATGGTTGAGGCTAGCAGCCCGATCGCCAGAATTTTTTTGAGAGCCTCTTCTTCTTGTTGTCTTTGCGTCGCCGAAACGTTTGAAAAACTCATGCCTGATGAATCTCCTTCATTAGTTAGATTATAATTATTCTCATTTATTTGTTTTTTATATAGCGAGTTTATACTATCACCTAGCATTCTGTTTTGCTGTCTGTGTTACTCACGCGGGCGCTGTTTGCGGTCGAATTCGGGCAGATAAAATTCCCAAATTCCTTAACTGCAATACTCTACCAAAAAAAATCAGTATTCTCAAGCCCTTTAATTTATAATTATTTCTTATAAGTTAAAAGTATTTTATAATTTATATGTATATTATGTTAGGTGCGATCGCTTGACATTCCCGAACAATCGTGAAATTCTAGTTGAGAATCTTTTTAAGTATTGACTGCTATTGTCAACTCCTAATGCAAATTTTAGCAACAAAGCACTGACAGAAAAATCGATAGGGATAACAGTAGGAGCATTTCGACTACAGGCAAAGATACTCAGATACAGGTAGTGCGGGAAGTGCGATCGCGATCGCGCCAAGGAGTGAAACAATTCTCCGTCTGAATCACTTGTGCCAACTTGACACAGAAACATCTACCAGCCTTCTGTCGCAAGGGGTTGCAGCATTAGACCCCCTGCGATCGACGGATCTCGCGAGAGTACAAACTAATGGATACTTTCTAATGGATAATTTGATTTACATTTTTCGCGCTGCAGGCATTGTTGCTTGGCCCCTGTTTGCCTCGTCAATCGCAGCAGTAGCGTTGATTATAGAGCGTCTTGCCTTTTGGTTTCGGGTAAATCGGCGGCAGCGGCGAGTCGTGCGAGAAGTTCTAAATCTCTACCGCGAAAACCCCAATTCCGCCATCAAAAAATTACAAGTAAACGCCGATTTGCCTTTGGCCCGGATTTTTTTAGAAGCTTTAGAATTAGACTCGCCCAACATCGAAGAATTTCGTTTGGCCCTAGAAAGTGGCGCTCAGGCAGAAATCCCTATTCTGAAGCGATTTAATACAATATTTGATACCATTATCAGCCTTTCCCCACTATTTGGGTTGCTCGGCACTGTTTTGGGATTAATTACTACTTTTGGCTCGCTCAAACTGGGAGAAGCCGGCAGCAGCAATGCAGCAGGCGTTACCGGTGGGATTAGCGAAGCTCTGGTATCTACGGCAACGGGGTTAGTGGTGGCAATTTTTACGCTGTTATTTGCCAATATGTTTCGCGGGTTTTATTTACAACAAATTGCTTTTATTCAGGAAGCTGGAGGGCAGCTAGAATTATTGTACCGTCACCGCTACGAAAAACTACCGAGAGAATCTAACTATGCGTCTACCCGATGAACCCGATAACATTGCTCAGATCAATATCGTGCCAATGATTGATGTGGTATTCGCTATATTGACGTTTTTAATTATTTCTTCTCTGTCTTTATCCAAATCTGAGGGTTTGCCGGTAAATTTACCAAAAGCGACAACCTCTCAAAGTCAGGAAGCGCCTTTTAAAATTACCATCACCATTGATGAATCGGGAAAATTAATGGTTGATAAAAAGCCAGTCAACTTAGACCAGATTGAGGGTGCGGTGCGCGAGGTGATGGGTTCTAATCAGACTTCTTTAATTATTTTGAACGCGGATAAAGGTGTCAATCACGGAAATGTTGTGGAAGTTATGGATCGATTGCGCCGAATTAAGGGAGCTAAGTTAGGGATTGCTACCATCAAGTAGAGAGTTAGTAGAATTCCTACTTGAGAATTTTCTCATACCCTTAAACTGAAATTTCCCGATGCAGATGTACTAAAGATTGTAGGATTGACGCACTGGTGCTTAGAAACTGTGTTTTTTCAATAAAATAGACCTTTCTGTTTCTCCGTCTTGCAGAAAGGTAAAAGCTAATTGATGAGGCTGGTGATGGCACCTGTAGCGCAGGAAGTCTAAAGCTGTCGAACTGTTTTACGGGAGATTTCTCAAAAATCCTTCAAAGGTTGAGCCATTCTACTTGTTGCACTCATTGCAACCCTGAAATCTTGAAATCGACGCGCGGCCGGTAACTGCGATCGTTTCTTCAAAAGCTTTTTTTGAGGTGTCACTCAAATTTATTAATATAAATTCTTGATTAATCTGAAGTCATTAAAAGCTAAATTATCAATTTTGGTAAGCAGTAATTCATAATTATTTTCAATATGATTGTTCGACAGTCATAAGCTTTAGGTTGACCAACAACGGACTCATCCAATCTAGAAGCCAATTTTCTACGGATTTGCAGCTTAAAGCGAGGGGGCTCCAACAGCGCCCCCTAACTTGTTGGCAGTCCGCCAGTGAAGTTTTACCAAAAATCCAATAAAGTTTATCAATAAAAAAATCAATATTTACTTGACATTTGCAAACAATTTATTTATTTTAATAAAATTATTGCAAATATTTCGCAATAAATGTTAGATTGTTGACTGCGACCCGAGAGCATCGTCCCTCATGTCAGGAAACTAAATTGAAACTACGACTACAGATAGCTGCGCCTGTGAGTAACAGACTTGGTTTCCGTGTTTGTGTTGGTAGGTTTTCAGCACAGTACAAGTGACCAGAGTGCTGCTCCATCGGTGCATTCGCTCTTACAGATGGTGTAGAGTCTCAAGTTTTTTTAAGTGTGTGGTGTGGAAATGAAACTGTGTCTGCCGTTTTTTTGTGTGGCGCTGCTCGGCGTTGGTATCATGCCCGTAGCAGCAGTTGGGCCAAGGAGTTTCTCTGACGGCGTTAACCCAGACTCTGGTGAAACTGCACCTGAGAGCGCCCCCGATCCGAGTTCCATAAATCCCTCACAAGAGGACGATCGCACTCAATCTCAATGGTGGGCGATCGCTTCTGCCATCGTGCCCCAAAAAACCCTCGAAGAAAAGCCATCATCTAAAAGCGAGGAGTTAGAAGTCAAGCTACCTGTAGAAAACAACGACCAAAAACCCAATTCTGACTTGACATTTGCTCCAGAGTACAATGGCGATCGCCCTTCTCCTATTCCTAATATTGAACCGACAGCACAGGCAAAAGAGCCAACAGCAGCAATACCAAAACTCGACGAAATAGCTCGTCCGAATACCAGTGTAGAAAGCTTATTAAATCCGTCGAGACCGAGTTTGACCAACTTTTCAGATGTTGTGCAAATCTCTCAATCAGTCGTACAAGTAACCGGCGTGCGATTGAACCCAACACAGGCAGGTTTAGAAGTCATTTTAGAAACAGCAGAGGGGCAAGTCCTGCAAGCGAAGACCAGGACTGAGGGCAAAACTCTAATTGCGGATATTGCCAATGCTCAATTAGTTCTACCTGACGGTCAAGAATTTAGCGCCCAAAATCCATTTGAGGGAATTAATTTAGTCACAGTGACTCAGGTTGATGGCAATAGTATCCGTATCAACATCACGGGTCAAGAAAATTTGCCAACAGCAGGTGTACTCAGAAGCACCAGCGGTTTAGTTCTGAGTGTCAGCACAGAAAAAATTAATATCATTGTCACGGGCAATCAGCAAACTCCTTATCTACAGCCCAATGCTTCCTCCGCCACCCGCACAGATACCCCAATCCGCGATATTCCTCAATCGATCCAAGTTGTCCCCCAAGAAGTGATACAAGATCAACAAGTTACCCGCTTAGATGAAGCACTCCGCAACGTTAGCGGTGTCACATACGGCGGAACTGTTACAGGTCGGGGTAGCGAATTCGGCCTTCGGGGTTTTAACGATGCCCCTATCTTGCGAGATGGGTTCAGGCGATATGGTAATTATGGGTCTTTTCCAGAAGTCGCCAACCTCGATCGCGTTGAAGTTCTCAAAGGGCCAGCTTCTATTCTGTACGGTGAGATTCAACCAGGTGGTTTAATTAACTTAGTATCCAAACAACCGCTGTCAGAACCTTTCTACGAAGCTGAACTGCAACTTGGAAACCAGAGTTTTATCCGACCCCGCTTTGACATCTCCGGCCCTTTAACCTCAGATCGCAGCCTGCTGTACCGCCTGAACGGAGTGTACCAAACAAGTGATAGTTATCGGGGCTTTACCCAAGACAACCAGCGGTTATCCATTGCGCCGACACTGACCTGGAAAATAAGCGATCGCGCTGACTTGACAGTTTCTCTTGAATACATCGACGATCAGCGGGCTGCTGATAATGGACTGGTTGTTCTTGGTCGTCGGGTTGTTGACGTTCCGCGCGATCGCGTTGCTAGCGATCCCGATGATGCGATCGAAACCCAAGACTTTAATGTTGGCTACAATTTCGAGTACCGTTTCAGTGACAACTGGAAGCTAAGAAATGCGTTTCGGTACGCATCCTACAATTACGATTTCAATGTAATCGGTCTTCAAGAACTTGGCTTTGATGAAAAAACTGCCACCACCGATCTATTTTGGGCTTCTCAAGACTCCCAAAATAAAAACTACACCCTCCAAACAAACATCGTAGGCGATTTTGCTACAGGTTCAATCCAACACACCCTCATATTTGGTGCAGACATCGCCTACAGCGATCAAAGACTTTCCACAGTCGGTGATTTTGAAACACCGATCCCCGTCAATATTTTCAATCCGGTTTACAGATCAGTTCCCAAACCAGATGAAGATACACTAGCTCCTTTTGGATCGAATAAGATAGAAACAAGCCGATATGGTTTCTACGTGCAAGATCAAATTGCAATCTTCGATAATTTAAAGCTACTAGCAGGTCTGCGCTATGACACCGCAGAGCAAAGAAACGACTCAGGTGAAGGAAGCGTTTCGACTCAAAATTACGATGATTTCACCCCCCGTCTAGGGATTGTTTATCAACCCATTCCCGAACTTTCTCTTTATGCGAGTTATTCGCGCTCTTTTAATCCAGGTTAGGCAACAACATCCGGGGGCGCTCTGATCGAACCCGAAACCGGAAAAGGATACGAAGTCGGTGTCAA
The DNA here is from genome assembly GCF_036705185.1 of Microcoleus sp. B4-D4. Classification (NCBI taxonomy): domain Bacteria; kingdom Bacillati; phylum Cyanobacteriota; class Cyanophyceae; order Oscillatoriales; family Microcoleaceae; genus Microcoleus; species Microcoleus sp. B4-D4. The sequence continues at coordinate 9,878 of NZ_JAUBTX010000024.1, forward strand.
AGCTGAGTTGCTCGACAGAAGGCTGGCGGCTACTTTGGCATACTTTGACATTAAAAAACAAAACGTTGCTGTCACCGATCCGAATAATTCTTTATTCTCAATTGCCTCTGGGGAACAGCAAAGTCGTGGTGTTGAACTCGATATTTCGGGACAAATTTTGCCGGGGTGGAATATTATTGCTGCTTACGCCTATACAGACGCTAAAGTTACAGCAGATACAGACCGCGATTTGGTGGGCAACAGATTGTTTAATGTTCCCAAACATAGCGGTAGTCTGTGGACAAATTATGAAATTCAAAGCGGCGATTTGCAGGGTTTAGGTTTTGGAGTTGGGTTCAGCTATGTGGGCGAGAGAGAAGGGGATTTACCTAACAGCTTTCAAGTGGATAGTTATTTCCTCCCCAATGCTGCTGTTTTTTATCAGCGCGATAATTGGCGAGCTGCCATCAATATCAAAAACCTGTTCAATGTCAACTACATTGAATCTGTCACGGGTAGCAGAGCTTCTGGCAATCAGCCTGGTGAACCGTTGACAGTAATTGGTTCATTTACCCTGAAGTTTTGATAGTTATTTTGCGAGTGGGCAATGACTCGCTCGCGCTCTATTTTTTTTTACCAGGAGACTCCACCATGAAACGATTTCAACTTAATTCAATTATCATTCTAACTGGGGTAATGGCGATCGCTTGTCAACCCGTATCAGATTCAGCACAAGTCAATCAACCTGACGCGAAACCAGCCTCAGAAAACATTGCAAGTCGATCCCAAAAGGCTGCGGAGCAAGCGCCCCCAAAAGTTACGCCTCCATCACCTGTAGCCACTCAAGTGATCTCGATGAACGCTTATAAAGTCCCTTATTTAGGATTTAATGGCGTGTTTAATCTCAACACAGAACACCAAAACTCTGTCAAAGATCCGCGCAACCCCAAACGCATTGATGTCGAAAAAATGGAGAAATTCAGCTTCTACCAAGATGCAGCGGGGAAAAAACCGATCGCGCGCAACTGCCAGTATGTCTACATGGGTGCAACTGGCGATTCCAAGTATTACGCCGAATATAAAATGACTTGGGATTTATTTGAGTTAGTGAAAGAAGAAAAGCAAGATCCAAACTGCAATAAGTTCCAGTATCTCAGTTTCGTACCGCCGCACGGTGAATTAAAGGGTGAACCAATACATATGCACTTTCGGTATGCCAGTAAGCCATCTAGCTTTGCAACGCTGGTGAATATGACCAAAGATCCAGAAGATGCGACTAAATTTAGTCCTTGGTTTGCTACTTATTGTGGTGGTGGTAAAACTAAGTGTGGTACAGGAGAGTAACATTTAGAATCGAAAAAATTGCCTTTATTGTCAAGTCAAATACAAGCATAAAACTTGTTGCATTTAATCCTTAATAGCCTGTTTCAGACATGAAAATTCGCAAATTGATACTAACAATACATGGTTCGATTGCGATTGCGATCGGGCTATTACTAACTGTGATTAGTTTGAGTGGTAGCGCCCTTGTATTTCATCAGGAACTAGATCGTGCAATTCACCCGTCTTTCATGCGAGTTGTTCCCCAAGCAAAGCTAGCCTCGCTGGATGAAATGATTGCACCAGTGCAAGCTGCTTATCCTAATTTCCCCTTAGAGTCAATTCGCTTTCCTCAAACGCCGGATGGCAGCTATCAGATCACAATAAAAGCCCAAGACGGAGAAAGCTTAGATACATTTGTTAATCCTTACACGACTAAGATTTTGGGAGCGAGAAAATGGGATAATTCACCAATAGGATTTCTCTATAACTTCCACTACAAATTAGCTATAGGTCAAGTGGGAATGGTGGCTGTCGGTATAACTGGCTTGCTATTTTTACTAATCGTAATTACAGGGATAATATTGTGGAGTGGTTGGCGAAAGTTAAAAACAGGCTTTACAGTTCGCACGACTGCACCACTACCATTATTAAGTTACGATATCCATCAAGTCGGAGGCATTTTATCAAGTACATTTTTACTAATTCTGGCTGTTACAGGTGCGATATTGTCATTTTTAGTTCTGCAATCTTCATTCAATCAATCTCCGCAATTGGCAAAAGTCTTACCCCCTGCGAAACAACCCATAGCTTTAAGTGAACTGTTACGCAAAGCGGATGCAGCCATGCCGGATGGAAAAACGACTTATGTAGTTTTTGACGAACATGAACCAGAAAAAATTACAGTTAGCAAGCAACTTCCTCACGAGTTAAGTCGGTTTGCTCTGAGTAATGTAGAACTGAACCGATATAGTGGGGAAGTGTTGACAGTGAATCGCGTTGTAGAACCGCCACCTATGTTAAAGTTTATGATTGCGATCGGTACTATTCATTTCGGTCTTTTTGGCGGAATTTATAGTCGTATTCTCTATGTATTCATCGGCTTAATACCCAGTGTTTTACTAATCACTGGTTCGGTGAATTGGGAACGGAGACGGTGGCTGAAGGCAAGACGGGAATCAACATCCCAATTGCGGGTAAATCAAACTGAGTCAAATCGGCTTTCTTAAGCAGGATTTACTCACAAGAAAGAAACCGGGTTATTGTGAAAAATTGAGGATTATCAACTAGAAATTTATGATTTAACTAGGTTTATAGTTTATGACTATGAAGCCTGTAAATTCTCTTCGGTTGATAGCGAACAATCGGAATTTATATTCCAATACGGTTTACTTAAGACGATCTCCCTGGCACACCCCTTAAAAAGGGGGGAACAAGAATCCCCTCAAAGTCAACCCCTACTCCCCTTCTTAAGGGGGATGCGAGGGGGATCTCCGGGGCATAAATATGTTAAGTGAACCGTATTGATTTATATTCAAGTTTAGCAACTCAAAAAAACAATTCGGACTTGGTATTTGATACTGCACGCGCTAGCGATCGCAAAACTCTTATACCATTTTCATAAAATAGTGCTACAGTTAGTAGATATCATTATCGCAGCAGTAGTGTTGATTATATTTCAATACCGTTTACTTAAGACGATGCAGGCGGTAAAAAGTTATGAAAAATAAATATTCTTGTTTGCTTCGTTTCTATTTTCAGATAATCTCAAGTGAACCGTATTGAAATAGAAAATCTCAAATCAACTAACTATGATTCTACAGTTGGCTTGGCGATCAAAAAAAGTCCCGACTTATTGTAAAATACTTTTCTTAAAAAGCCTGTAAACAGCAGGCAAAATGCCAGAACCACAAGAAGTATTGGATAAGTCTCAGGAGAATGTTGATTGCTAATTCCCTTGATGCACGATACAGAAGTCACAAATATCGGTTAATTTCGTTAAATCAATTACACTAATGATTGTTGAACTTCAACATCCCAATTTTCGATTACCAATTTCCCAATGACTCGCTTAGCCACAACAATAGAAGCCATACTTTACCTTAAAGGTCAGCCGGTCTCAATAGCAGAAATTGCCGAGATTGCTAAGTGCGATCGACCTGCCGCCGAAGATGCCATTATTGAACTCATGTCTGACTCTTCCCGCCGCGACAGCGCCCTAGAAGTCGTCGAAACTCCCACGGGATACAGCCTGCAACTGAGAGACGAGTTTGCCAGTTTGATGCAAACTTTGATACCTCCAGAATTAGGTGTGGGAGCTTTGCGGACGCTGGCGGCGATCGCCCTCAAAGGTGGCATCGCGCAGCCGGATTTAGTGAATTTGCGGGGCTCAGGAGCTTACCAACAAGTGCAGGAACTGGTAGAAATGGGCTTTGTTCGCAAGCGGAAGCCTACCGAGGGGCGATCGTATTGGTTACAAGTTACCGAGAAATTTCATCGGTACTTTCAAGTAGACCAACTCCCCAAACAACTGCAAATTGACTTTCAGGCAAATTTGTGCCGAAGCAATGACGAGTAGTTTGAAGTAGAATGTAGCCAGCCAGAAATTAAGAATCGCCAAATGGTTTTTCACCCTGACTTTGACCCAGACAATGCCCAACAAACCGCAGTCAACCCACTTCTGAAGTACCTCCAACACCAATCTCCCGAGGTTCTAGCCCGCATCGCCAAGTCCGCCAGCCCTGAAATCAAAGAAATTATCTCTCATAACGTCCAAGGACTTGTCGGGGTATTGCCTTCAGACAATTTTAATGTCCAAATTACCACCGACCGCGAAAATTTAGCAGGTTTGCTAGCTTCCGCGATGATGACAGGCTATTTTCTCAGGCAAATGGAGCAGAGGATGCACCTAGAAGAAAATTTAGCCAGCACGAGTTCGATTAAACCAAACTCTCCTAAAGAAAAGTAAACAGATCAACGGTTTGCCGAAGCCATAAAGATGAATGTTGTTCCAAAAATAAACAATCCTGGACGGACAGGGAATTAAGAAACCGGGTTTTTAATCCTATATACCTCGCGATAGACGGAGGATTGTAGTAAAAAACCCGGTTTTTGTGTCGGGAACGATCGAGCATCAGATTCATTCTCCCTCGGCATCTCCTCGCGCGATCGTCCTTCTGTAAACTCTCAACCTGTATGCTGCATCCTGTCAACTGTTGAAATTATCCACCGGCGGGGCTAGCGGATACGGGAAAAGCACCCGGACGTACTTTAATTTTCTGAACTTGGCCCAAACGGTTAATTTCCACTTCTAGTTCTTTGCCGACAGCAGCATTTTCCACCCGTTCTTGCACGTCTCCGGGAGTGTTGACCGCAATTCCGTCAATTTTTTGAATCACATCTCCGGCGCGCAGGTTGGCTTTTTGAGCGGGGGAATTTTCCACCACTCGCATTACGGCTACACCTCGATCGAGGGTGATTTTATTATCTAGTTGTTTGTTGACTTCTGCTTTGGTGGCGGGAGTCAAGCCGATCATTTGAATGCCGAGATAGGGATGTTCGGCTTTTCCTTTGGCGAATAACTGATCGGAAACTCGTTTGGCCGTTTCGATCGGAATTGCAAATCCCAAGCCCTGAGCGTCGGCGCGAATGGCGGTATTGATGCCAATTACTTCGCCTTGGTCGTTGAGCAGGGGGCCGCCTGAATTACCGGGGTTGATGGCTGCGTCGGTTTGGATGAATCGGACTCGTTTGTCGGGGATGCCGACTTGGGAACTGGTTCTACCCGTAGCGCTAATAATGCCCACAGTCACGGTATTGTCGAGACCTAAAGGATTGCCGATCGCGATCGCCCACTGTCCGGGTACAATATTGTCCGATCGACCCAAAACAACCTGCGGCAGTTCCTTAGCATTAATCTTAACCACAGCCACATCCGTCAGCGGATCGACACCCTGCACCTTACCCTCAAACTCGCGGCCGTCTTTGAGCGTCACCTTAACAGTATCCGTACCGGAGACAACGTGAGCATTAGTCACGATGCGGCCGTCAGCAGTCAGAATAAACCCCGAACCGGTGCCGCGTTTGATTCGTTCTTCCGGCTGCGGCAAATTGTCCCCAAAAAACCGGCGAAACAAAGGATTTTTGAAAGCTTCCGGTACTTGATTCGTCACCTTGCTCGATGCGTCAATCCGCACGACTGCAGGCCCGACTTTTTCTGCTGCTTCAGCAATAAAATTAGGATTGGTGCGATCGACTGCGCGATTTTCTGGAACCGGAGGAGAAGCATAGGGCGGGATTTGCTGGCGCACCACGGGCAAAACCGATCCAGTTTCGAGATAATTTGGGGCTTGCAGGTAGCGATTCCCCAACCATCCCATGCCTCCGCCGATCGACAGCAAAGTCACATAAAGGGTCATTTGCTTAAAAGATAAACTCATATTTAACAACTCCCGCTGAATACCTCATCCCCGCAGAAACCTTTGGCATCAAGCATTTTTGTCTTGGCCACAGGTTAAGGAAGCGGGGCGGGGCTTACCGCTTCCTCAAGAACATAGCTGTTAACAGACAAGTGCTGATGTGCCCAACAAGCAAAAATTGCTTGATTTTCAAACAGCCAAGAAAACCAATAATTCTTATCGTAACTTGGCTCGGTCTGGGATTTGCGGTATCGGGTGCGACTAGAGCTTTCAAATAGGCACTTTCACTAGGTGAAAAAATTGTCAATTCTCCGAAATGAATACTTTTTTCCGTGCATATTGACTTTTAAACGCTGATTTTTGGTCATTTGTGCGATCCTAAAGGTCGATCGCCCCTGTTAGGTGATCTTGCGGCCAATTCCGGGCCCGCCCCTGAAAATATCGTGATTTTTTACCCCCACCGAGTCAAAAATCACAGTCCCGGACGATCGCGCCGGGCCAGGAATCGCTCGTTACCACGAAGAGCCTGGTAATGCAGGTGCGGAGGCTCTGCCTCTGTTTACCTCCCTGCTTCTGGATAGAGAAAAACGTGACCGATGTTTAAATTATTAAATTTTCGTTCCTCAGAATTGTATTTTAACCCTCAACTATTGTCCTATAAATTTTACTAATAATCTAGTTTATTTGACTCATAAAATGCGGGTAAATTTTCCATCCATCTAGCACATAAAAGCTGTTGGGAATGTTAACTATCTCCGTATTGCCTTGTACTCTAGTAGTAGTTTGTAATTGTTGCCCTCCGGTTTCTAAAATGATTTCCAAACCGTTTGGTGTTTGATTGATTCGCAAACCTGTTACTTCTACAATTGACTGAGATATTTGGACAACAGGGGCCCTGGAAATTGAATTGATTCTGATGTTTTCCCTGGGATACAGTGCCTCAGCGCTGATAATTGGCAGTTCTATTTCGTTCAGTTTGGGAATATCTGCTGTTGCAATAGATGCTGCTTTGGTTTCGGCAATATTGGCTGGTTGCATCGCCCGATCGCCAGACGGCAATTTATCGAGGGTGCCGTCAGAATTAACATGAAAATTAAGTTGTTCATCCTCCACAGATCGCGCTACAGATAATCCAGAAGTTTCTACTTCCGATTTTTGCGCGATCGGCTGTGGGGATTCCCTCACACTATCCCTCTTGGAGTTTAGACTAAGCACAAATTGACTCAGCATGAACTGAGTCGAAGCGCGACAAGTATTGTGGGCGGCATAAGTTTACGCTGCTCCATAGAAACTTTTGTCCCCGATGAGGTAAAATAAAATGCCCGATATTGTTGATATTATTGAAAGACGATATCAGTGGAAAATCAGCGCCCGCCGTCAATCAAAGATTGAGTGAGACTGCTAAAGGACGCAGCCATAATTATTGGAAAGATAAGCCCGTGGCGAGATTTGAACTCGCGACTTCCTCCTTACCAAGGAGGTACTCTACCCCTGAGTTACACGGGCATAAAAGATTAAAAATTTTAATTTAACACTTTTAATTTTTAACTTTTATGTAAATTGTGGTGGGCCGGGCTGGATTTGAACCAGCGTAGGCGTAGCCAGCGGATTTACAGTCCGCCCCCATTAACCGCTCGGGCACCGACCCATTTGTACCCACAGTTATACACCTTAGCAGCTTCATCTTGATTTTGCAACATTACATTTAAAACTCTAATCATTCAGTTCGGAACCGATAAGTCAGTTAGCGGTAAACGGGAAAATCGAACAGGAAATTAAAAGTTAGGTATAAAACAAGACTTAACGCTTTTTTGTCATTGCGAACGTCCGCGTGTTAGCGAAGCGATCCGTTCGCCGAAGGCGTTCGCGAAGGGTAGGAAAGCGATCGCAGTATATATTTTTCACCTGGTTTTACAGACTGAACAGTCTTAAGTGAACCGTATTGAGCTATAAAACAATGAATTCACAACTTTCGACGTTTTGGAACTTGCCTGCCGATCGGGTGCTGACTCAGGTGAAGTCTACGCCCGCAGGTTTAAGCAGTCAGGATGCTCAACAACACCTGAGCGAATACGGTGCGAACAGTCTGAAACAGAAACAGCAATCGAACTCACTGACGCTGTTGCTCAACCAGTTTAAGAGTCCGATTATCTTGATTCTGATTTTTGCCGCCGTGCTCTCGATCTTTCTGAAAGATGCGGCAGATGCGATCATCATTTTGGCGATCGTCCTAATTAGCGGCTTACTAGGATTTTGGCAAGAAAGGGGAGCGACAAATGCTGTTGAGAAATTACTGGCTTTGGTGCAAGTAAAAGCCACGGTGTTGCGGGATGGTAAATCTCAAGAAATCCCCAATGAGGAAGTGGTTCCGGGTGACATTGTGTTGCTTAATGCTGGCGATAGCATTCCCGGTGACTGCCTGATTTTAGAGTCGAAAGATTTGTCGGTGAATGAAGCGGCGCTGACTGGAGAAACCTATCCGGCTGACAAACTCAGCGGCGTTCTGCCCGCAGAAACAGATCTGGGTAAGCGCATTAACATCCTTTATATGGGCACCAATGTCATCAGCGGTACTGGCAAAGCAGTGGTGGTGCATACCGGAAAGGAAACTGAGTTTGGTAAGGTATCGGAACGATTGAAACTTAGGCCGCCGGAAACCGAATTTGAAGCGGGACTCACCAAATTTGGCTACTTTCTGATGGAGGTGACGCTGATTCTGGTTGTCCTGATTTTTGCCGCCAATGTTTACCTGAAACGCCCGGTTTTGGAATCATTCCTATTTTCCCTAGCGCTGGCGGTTGGCCTGACTCCTCAACTGCTGCCCGCCATTGTCAGCCTCAATCTGTCTCGCGGCGCTAAGCAAATGGCGAAAAAGCAGGTGATTGTGAAGCGGTTGGCTGCGATCGAACTGGTTGGTTTATGGAATCTGTGATTTCTGCATCCATAATTGTGTTGGTGATTCGGACGCGGCAGTCGATTCTCGCGAGCAAGCGGGGAAAGTATTTGTTGCTGTCAACGATCGCGATCGTCACGATCGCACTCTTCCTTCCCTATACTCCGCTTGCAAGTTTACTGGGATTCCAATCCTTGCCGCTCGAATTCCTGTTGGTGCTGGCGGCAATTGTCGGACTCTATATCTTCTGTGCCGAAAACGTTAAACGAGTTTTCTATCAACACATCCACTCTTGACCATTCACAATTCACCGCATCAATCTCTTGTAAGCTGAGAATAAAAACATGATTACTGTCCACCACTTGAACAACTCTCGCTCCCAGCGAGTGCTCTGGCTGCTAGAGGAACTCGACCTAGAGTATGAAGTCAAGCGCTACGAGCGCGACCCGAAAACAATGCTCGCTCCCGCGTCGCTGCGTGCAGTGCATCCACTGGGCAAGTCTCCGGTGATTACCGATGGTGCGCTGACTCTGGCTGAATCCGGTGCGATCGTCGAATACTTAGTTGACCGTTACGGTGGCGGACGACTCGCTCCAGAGCTTGGCACGCCGGAACGGTTGCGATACATCTACTGGCTGCATTATGCTGAAGGCTCTGCGATGCCCCCGCTAGTGTTGAAGCTAGTCTTTAACCAAGTTGAAACAAGTCCGATGCCGTTTTTCGCTCGACCGATCGCGCGGGCAATTGTGGATCGCGTCAATAAATCGTTCATTGATCCTCAAATCGCACTGCATCTGGGTTATCTAGAAGCAGAACTTGAGAAAAGCTTATGGTTTGTTGGTAGTGAGTTCACCGCAGCCGATATTCAGATGAGCTTTCCATTGGAGGCGGCGGCTGCACAGGTAGGGTTGGACAGCAGCCGACCGAAACTGATGGGCTTTCTCGATCGCATTCACGGGCGTCCGGCATACCGCCGTGCATTAGAACGTGGCGGGGCATACGAGCTGCTGAATTAAGTGGAAATCCTTTCATAAACTGAGGTGAAGCGTTCAGCCCGAAACGATTGTTAATAATGCTGGAAAGTCTGTGATGCCTTTGACATCATCACACGCTGTATTGTTGAGGCGATCGCAAGGTGCAATTGACGATCGCTGAACGCTTGAAGTTACCCATCAATGCCATTAAAGTTGCGATCGACGCTCAGCGCGAGCGCACACGTGGAAGAGGATCACAACGGCAATCTGAGATTTACGCGGAATGGCGAGACGCTGACAATGCACCCCCCGAAGCACAAAGATTTATCTGATTTGAACAAACGATGTGGCAGTCATCGCGATCGCCTACGCTTTGACAAAAGAAGTCCAACAGAAAGCTAAAATATTGGGAGAAAAGATTCAGAACAAGAATGGAGTTGATGGGGCAGTTCAAGCGCTCGCGAGCTGTCTTCAGCAAAAATGAACCTGAGAGATGGCAATATTTTCCCTATGGTGCAGAATTTACATTCACGCACAATTTTTTTTTTGCGATCGCCTCTGCACGCTTTAGCAGACGATTGTTGAAGAGATCGCAATGACCTTGTAATAAAAGATGCGGTAATGTTACGTTAAAATAAGAATTAAGCCTCAGTTGCGTGATAATAGATAGGTATACTGCTCGTTCTATCGGTGGAGGTGCAGCCGAAAGCTTATCTGTCATTATCCATAGTTCACCTACTTTGGAGTTATCGATAGAGCAGCAGTCGGACAAGCCACAAATTTAAAGTTATCTTCAGTTTTTCATTAATATGCAAACTATTGAAGTTGAATACTCAGGTCAAATCCAAGTTAATAAAGGCAAAAATCCTAGAGAACTTTACGCCCATCAAAATGAGGCAATTAAGGCACTTGATCAGAAAAATAAGTCTCCTTTTGAGGGTTTGTTAGTTTTGCCTACGGGTGGTGGAAAAACGTTGACAGCCGTTCATTGGTTACTACGCAATTTCATCGACAAGCGTAAAAAAGTTTTGTGGATTGCTCATCGACATGAGCTACTTGATCAAGCGTTTGAAACCTTAAAATTTAGTGCTTACCCATCATTACTAAGTGATACTGAAAGATTCAAGTATCGCGTGATTTCTGGTCATCCCAAGCACGATCGCCCTGTTAACATCGAAAAAACTGATGATATTATTATTGCCAGCAAAGATAGTTTAAACAGTGGGCTAAATTACCTCACAAATAATTGGGTTAATCATTCCGACGCGATACTTTTAGTAGTGGATGAAGCCCATCATGCAACAGCAAAGACTTATCGAAAATTAATTGACAGCATTAAGCAAAACTTTAAAGATAGAGGAAAAGCAGATGGTTTCAGAATGTTAGGGTTGACAGCAACTCCATTCAGAACAGATAAAAGTGAGCAAGGTTTGCTTAAAAAAGTTTTTCCCGATGACATTATCTTTTCAGAACACTTGAGGACGCTCATTACAAGAGGAATTCTTGCAGAACCAGTTTTCGAGAACTTAGAGACAGAGCTAGATTTCTATAAAGAATTAACAGACAGAGATATTAGATCAATTGAGGACTTCGACAAATTACCTAAGAAGGTTGCCGAAAGAATTGCGATGTCGAGTATCCGCAATAAACGGATTATCGATCACTATGTTGAGAACCGAGAAAAGTATAAGCCCCTTTTGGTTTTCGCAGTTGACATTCAACACGCGATCGCATTAAATGGACTATTTAAAAACCGAGGAATAAAATCTGACTTCGTGGCCTCAAAAATCATGGACGAAGGTACTGGAGCTACGATTTCTGTAAAAGAGAATTCAGAAAAAATCAAGCGCTTCAGGGCAGGACAACTCGAAGTTCTCATAAACGTAGAAATGTTGACCGAAGGAACTGATTTGCCTAATGTTCAAACAGTTTTTCTGACACGCCCAACTACTTCTACACTTTTAATGACCCAAATGATTGGTAGGGCTTTGCGCGGACAGAAAGCAGGAGGTACAGAAAAAGCCTATGTTGTAAGCTTCATCGATAATTGGGAAGATAAAATCAACTGGGTTAATCCTGAGAAATTGACTGATCTTGATGGCGCTGAGTTTGTTGATAGAGATATCGAGACAATGAAGAGAATTGCTCGACTTATCTCAATTGAAAAGATAGAAGAGTTTGCCCGTATGATGGATGATTCCATCGATAATGCTGCTTTAGAAAAATTGGATTTTCTGAGACGAGTTCCTGTTGGAATTTATCGCTTTTCTATTCTTGAATCTTCTGAGTCTGCTGAACCAGTGTCTAGAAACTATGATGTACTTTTATATAACGGCACTGAGGAAGCCTATGATAGTTTTGTTAATGACCTAGATGCTGTATTTAAGAGTGTAAATATCCAAAATAGAGAAGTCTTGACTGACGAGGAGCTGGAATATTTACTGCAACTAACGAAGAACCTCTACTTCCCAGACTATCCTTTCCTGCTTGGATACAGAGATGATGATGTTAAAAATATTTTACGCTTCTATGCTCAAAAGGAGATGGAGCCAGATTTCATTGCTTTTAGTGAGCGTAGAAAGTGTGATTTGTCAATTGTGGCAAGACATATCTACGAGAATGATTTAACACTTAGGCAGGTGACTGAATATCTTACATCGCTATGGAATGACGGTAAATCCTTTTGGCAGGTTTTATTTGGATATAATTACCTTTATTTCAAGAAACAGGTAGATATCGAAATCAATAAGCTACTTGGAGTTTACCCCGATGTAACAATTACCCCGCCAATTGTAATTCCTGATACAGTTCCATTAGAAAGCCTTTCATTTGTGGAAATCCGAGAGCGTGATCCAGCAGAGTATCGGGATATTAAGGATGCTGTCTTTGCCAAGTATACTGACGGGAAAGGATTCATCGTCTGTGCCTCTAGTGGGTTTAAGAGCCAGATGCGAATAGATTTTCAAATTGACCACATTATACCAATGTCAGAAGGTGGCTTAACTACATTGAAAAATCTTCAAGTATTGTCGCGTAAAGCACACACAGAAAAAACTCGGTTAGAGAATCTAAAAAGGTAGTGACTCGCAAAGCTTGAACGAATCCGCAGTATAACAATTCGCTTGGAGCAGACTGCTGAAAGATATTGGTACTGAGTGCAAGGTTACTTGCAGCCGCTCAAACGAACCGTTATGCCGAATCGATAAGTCCATTAAGATTATCTGTTTCAGTTCGAGATTAGGCAAGCGAATATAGTAGACTTCGTTGGTTAGTTCGGAGAGATTATTAGCGATCGCCCTCTAAAATATCAAATCATTTGAGAATATTTGTTGTTGGGCGGAATAGCGATCGCCTACAGCAAACTTTAACGGTCAAGTCATCGACATTTTCTGCTTGCCAAAGTGGTTCGCCGATCGCATTTTCACGCTCTATGGTGGCTTGCTGATAGTTGCGCTTCTGCTTCTTGTGATTAGATTGTTGAGTTGATGGGCAATCAGAATATCCGCCTGCGGATACATATATATATATGATGCGATCGCTATTCTGGATGATATAACTAAAAGCTTTTAACCAGTAACATACATCGTAGTTTTAACCAAACCTTCAGCGCAAAGTGCTGTATCTTACCCTTTCCACCTTTAAAAAGATGACTAAAATCCCAGAAATTTCTCTAGACGATTTGTGGGAATCAGCACCGAAGAGCGATCGCCCCTTCAATCCTGAATCATTAATCAATCTTCCCAATCTAGCCCGTCGCTATTTGGAGAATGCGATCGCCCCCGGCACACCCCTCGCATCCGCCGTTCGATTGTGGATGCGAGGCGAAATCAAACTCGATCAAAAATGGCATCCCTTCAAGGGAGAAGAAGTTATCTACGGTGATCGGGGGATGATCTGGCGGGCGACGACTTGGGCGAAGGGGTTGCCGATTTGGGGATGCGATCGCATCGTGGATGGTGTTGGCGAGTCGCAGTGGAAAATCCTCGGACTGTTTCCCGTAATGCAGGCATCTGGTGCTGATATCACCCGCTAAGAAGTGTGGGCCGAGTTCAAGTAGAGTCGATGTTGCTGCCTTCCATTCTCTGCAATCCCGACATCTCTTGGACAGAGTTAAATGCTTCACAGGTACAGGCAAACTTCACAGCCCTCGGCGAACCTGTCAAACTCACCCTGACAGTTAGCGATCGGGGAATGTTGGAGGAAGCCAAAATCGATCGCTGGGGCAATCCCGAAGGTGAAGCGTTTCACTACGTAGATTTTGGGGTAATTGTCGAGCAAAGCAGTACCTTTGACGGCTACACAATCCCGACTCGTCTTCGGGTAGGCTGGTTTTTGGGGAGCGATCGCTTTGAGTCTGAAGGCGAATTCTTCCGATGTGCGATCGATAAAGCAATCTATCAATAAAGGAGTCATTTATGTCTAAATCAATGAACCAACAAATTCTGCTCAAAAGTTACCCGACGGGAGAACCAAAAGAGAGTAATTTTGCCGTTGTCGAAACAGCAATTCCAGAACCGGGAGAGGGAGAAATACTCAGCAGCACTATTTACTTGTCCCTCGATCCGTATATGCGAGGACGAATGAGCGATCGCGAGTCTTATGCAAGTCCGGCAAAGTTAGGCGAAGTCATGGTGGGTAGCACTGTCAGCCAAGTGGTGAAATCAAACCATCCCGAATTTTCAGCCGGAGACTTCGTGCTGGGATATGGCGGTTGGCAAGATTATGCGATCGCCAAAGCCGAAACTTTGAGAAAACTCGACCCCAGTCAAGTACCAATCTCTTACGCATTAGGCATTACCGGAATGCCTGGAATGACCGCTTATTTTGCACTGCTAGATATTGGCAAACCCAAAGCCGGCGAAACTGTCGCGGTTTCTGCTGCTTCTGGTGCTGTTGGTGCGGTTGTCGGTCAAATTGCCAAAATCAAGGGTTGTCGGGCAGTAGGCATCGTTGGCAGCGATGAAAAATGCGATTACGTTGTGAATGAATTAGGATTTGATGCCTGCATCAACCGCAAAACTCAAGACCTGAATTCAGCATTAAAAACAGCTTGTCCCAATGGAATCGATGTCTACGTCGATCATACGGCGGGCCCGATTCTAGAAGCAGTTTTGCAACAGATTAATCTGGGAGCCAGAATTCCATTAGTAGGTTTAATCTCCCAGTACAATGCCGAAACTCCACCTCCCGGCCCTAATCTGATGCCGCTATTGGTTAAACGTGCGCTGATCCAAGGGTTTCTGGTTGGCGATTACCAGCAGCGTCATGAAGAGTTTATAAATGATATGTCTCAATGGTTGCAGGCAGGCAAACTGAAGTACAAAGAAGACATTGTAAAAGGGCTGGAAAATGCACCTCGCACCTTTATTGGTTTACTGCAAGGGAAGAACTTTGGCAAGTTAATAGTTCAGGTTAGTGACGATTCAACAAACAATTGATAGCATCAAAAAAGATTGAGTATTTTGACGCGCATGACCGATTAGACTTTTTGCAAAAGTCCTTCTAATTAATTTTTGGGTCGGGGAAAATGCCCATCCCACAAGAAAGAAAAAAATTGGGAGCGGCATTTTTCCCGTCTTGGATATTTTTACAATAGGTCTATTTTATGAGGTTTTTGAGTGCATAATTATCAGATTTTGAGGATTAAATCATGCCAACTGCAACCGACTTCAAAGATTACTACACCATTCTGGGAGTCGGCAAAACTGCAACTCCTGAAGAAATCAAACGAGCATATCGCAAACTTGCCCGCAAACATCATCCAGATGTGAATCCCGGCAATCCAGAAGCTGAGGATAAGTTCAAAGATTTGAATGAGGCCAACGAGGTTTTATCAAATCCTGAAAGGCCCGCTTACTTGGTACACTTCCGTGTACCAAGCCTCGGCTAAGCCCAAATCCCTAATTCAATAATTCGCCGGTTTCTTGCAGGGAGTGCAGGCGGCGGTAAATGCCTTGTTGCTTCAAGAGTTCGTCGTGGCTGCCAATTTCAACGATTTTACCGCCGTCTAATACAACGATCGCATCGGCTTCGCGAATTGTACTCAGTCGGTGGGCGATAATTATGGTGGTGCGCGTACCCAAAATATTTTGCATGGCTAGTTGGATCGATCGCTCCGATTCATAATCCAAACTAGAAGTAGCTTCGTCAAAGATTAACACGTCCGGCTCCACCAACAAAGCCCTAGCAATTCCCAACCGCTGCCGCTGACCGCCGGACAAACGCATTCCCCGCTCCCCGACAACGGTATAGTAACCTTGGGGCAACAAGCCGACAAACTCGTCTACTCTGGCGATGCGACAAGCTTCCTTAACTTGCTCAAAAGTTGCTTTCCGGTTGCCGTAAATCAAATTTTCCAAGAGAGTACCGTTAAATACGTCTACTTCTTGATGCACGATGGCTAAACGCTTGCGGTAGCGAGTCACGTCTAAGCTACAAATGTCCTCGCCGTCGATCAGAATGCGCCCGGAATTAAGCTCGAAATACCGAAACAGCAGTTTAACTAATGTTGATTTCCCCGAACCCGATCGCCCGACTAATGCTACAGTCTGGCGGGGATGAATTAATAAATTTACATCCTGCAAAACCGGCTTTTGGCGATCGTACCCGAATGTCAGCCCGCAAAATTCGATTTTGCCAGTAAATTTATAGGGCGATGCCGATACAGCATTTTCCGTTGCTAAATTGCCTGCATCTACACCGTCTGGCAATTGCATAAACTCGTGAAACCGGATCATTGAAGAATAGCGGCGGGCCAATAATTCGGCGATAATGCTAATCGGACGCAGTTGGGAATAGGCCATGCTTGCTAAGGTGTAAACCGTAACAAAATATCCCAGAGATATCTGGCCGGCGACTGTTGCTGCCAAACTAAAACCGAGAACTGAAAACAGGCAAAACTGGACGATGGTCTGCTGGTATGTCCCCAGGATGACGTATCCTTTGTGAATGCGGTTAACTACTACTTTCAATTCGCGATCGAGTCTGGTTGTTTGTCTTTTTAGTTCGTCTGTTTCCGTCGCAAATGCTTTGACTGTTTTGATGTTGGTAATAATTTCTGAGTTGCGGCTTTCGGTATTTTCGATGTATTCATCCAAAATTGCTTCGCGCTGAGTGACTTGTCGGAGGCTTTGGAGGGTGAAACTGAGGATAAATAGGAAAGAAACCAAAATTAATAAGGCGATGCGCCATTCAATTAACCAGATAACTGCAAAGATGCCGATTAAGCGCACGACTTCGGGGATGAATTCACCGGCAATTTCTGGGTAAGTCCAAGTGTGGTTGGCGATGCCTTTGGCGATGCGGCTGGCAATCCGTCCGGCGTTGTTTTCGTCGTAGAATTCTAGGGGTAAGGTGAGGATTTTGCCGATCGCTCCTTTCATTCGATCGCGCCGCGCTGTTAATGGTAGCGCCCAGTGGAACCAATTTCCCACCCAAGGCTGTATGGGTGCTTTGGCGACTGTTACGATAAAAATCAAGCCCAGCAAGACGGATAAGGATAATATTTTGCTTGGTGACTGCTGGGTAAGTGAGGCGATCGCTGCGATCGATTTTTGCGTTATTGTATCTGTAGGTCGATCGGACAATACGTTTAAGATTTGCCCGATCGCGTAGGGTACGGCTAAATCTGCGATCGCAAACAGGCTGGATGCACCGATGCTCAGAACCGAGGTTTTCCAGTAATTGTTGTAGTATTTGATGATGTCCTGAAAGCTTGCCATAAATTTCTTGTGAGATACAACCCCTTCCAAACACTTGAGTTTGATAATTGCGCGCGATGGCGACAGAACTACAATTATACTACAAAAGTAGTCGGCGGGGGAAATCTATGGGATAACAGCAGATAGGCTCAGCTAACTCAGGAGTGCGATCGCTGATTTGGCATAAATATGATGGGGAAGGGCGATCGATCTGCTGCACTCGATAGATCGCCCGCGATGATATTTCAAGCGTTGATGCAGCAACAGGAAACCACAGATTAACGTTCCTTGACGCAGATAGTTTCCCCAAGAGCGATCGAATTAATGCAATGCCGAACTCAGTTGTGGTGTCGCAGAAGTCCTTGTACTTGTAGTTTTGGGCAACAATTGATTTAGCGCATCGCACAAGTATTTTTTCACGGTGTCCCTGCTTGCACCCACGCCACTGGGAATGGTAAAAATCATCTCGACAGTTAACAGATTGCCATCCTCTGAGGCAAATACATCGATCGGCAAAGCGCGCTGAAAAGCTGTTGCGGGATTTTCTGCTTTCATCACACCCATGCTGACATCAGTGCTGACAGTCTTGATCCCCTCGCGGGCTAAAATGGGTCGCAATTGCGAAAATGCTTTTTCTACTGATAATCCCTCAACCTGAACCCGGGCCGAAAAGGCAGCACCACTGAGAAAGTCGCCTTTTTTTTGAAAGCTTTCCTCGCAGGTTGCGGCCACAGCGGGGCTAGCTAAACACATGAGAGCAAACGTCAAGAAAATCGATCGCATATTAAGTTACAAGTATAAAAGCCTCATCAAGCTCAGGATAAGCACCACATAAGAGTTTGGCAAGTGCTGTCTGAGGGCAAAAAAATATAGAAGACAGAATTTGCTGAAAATTCTGCCTTCTGAGCAATGCTTTCTAATTCTTAGGTTCTCAGTGCTGGAGGCGCGCGAACTCAAAAACCCGGTTCCTGCCTCAAGTATCTCCCGAATCTATCGACGATTTTTCTGAGAAACCGGGTTTTTGCATAAGTCCTAGTTCTATGCGCCTGTTAGCTGAAGGCGTAGGCTGATTGCATCGCCCACCAGATCAGGAAGCCGATGCCGCTGCCAATGACGATCGCCGAAAGCCCGATCGCGATCGGGCTGTCAGCTCCTTTGAACTTCATGATTCCGCGATTTAAGTCTGACATGAGCAGTGTTCTCCCACGATTGCAGCTTGATTGTAGCCTTGCCTTGGGCGGATGACGGTTAAAAGCACTGCAATTACTGATTTTTTTAACAATCAAGCTGCTGCAAATTCAGGCGGGGCGCGGCCCGGCGCGCTGTCTGAAGTGTCTGAAAAAAAAACTTACAAAAAAGACTTGACAAATTCGGAGAATTGAGAGATTATAGTTAAGACCGCAGGAAATGCGGGTGTGGCTCAGTGGTAGAGCGTCACCTTGCCAAGGTGAATGTCGCGCGTTCGAATCGCGTCACCCGCTTTAGAAGATGGAAAAAATCAACAAGATCCAAAAGTATCAAAAGAAACTATTTGGTATACTCCCAGAAATGGTTGAAAATACCTAAGTTAGTGGTACAATTGAGTCCAGAACTTGCAAGTCAAAATTGCTGGTCGAGCTTCGGCTAGAAACAAGCAATTGAAAGCCTCGGGCAGAATTGACAAGCTTGACAAAGTGGATATGTTAACGATTATTTTTGCAAAAACGCTTTTTTTATCCGATCGCTCGTGCCATCCCAAAAAGCTCAAAAAATTGACTTAAATGATGAGTACCCCTGCCCTTGCCGGCGCAAGGGTCGTCTCGTACCCATAACGCTGACAGAAGCCTTTGGCTGCAACCGCTGTCAGCAAATATTTGTATTGGACGAAAGCGGACAGGTTATCGAACAACTATCAACAAACTATCCTTACAAGCAGGCTTGGCGGTGGACGGGGAAGCAATGGAACAGAGCGAATCCGGGTTTGAAAACCCACTACTTGCCACTGGCGCTAGGGATGATTTTGGTCCCGCTAGTGATTTGGTTGCCCCTGGCACTGAGCTCGCCCGGGCCCAATGTGATTCTGTGGGCAATGGTCGCCGTGCTGCTAGCAATGCTGCCGGCGCTGATGGTATGGCTGGCTTACAGGCGTTAGTTAAATGATAATAGAAGAATTTAGTCATTCATCAGATGGGGCAAATGTTGCCCGCCGCGCTTATCAAGCTTCTTTGGACTTGGCGGCGACAAAAAGCACCGATCGCGCTGCTGGTTTGCAGGCGATGGCGAGATCGCTAAAAGACAGACAAAATGACATTTTAGAAGCAAATACTCTGGATCTAGAAGCGAGTCGCGATATGGCGATTCCCGACTTGATTGTGGAGTGGCTGAAGCTGACACCGGAACGGATCAAGACAACTGTCCAAATTCTGGAACGGTTGGGGGAAATGCCAGATCCGATCGGCAGAGTGATCAATGCTTCCTATCAAGTCGATCGCTGTCAAGTATACTGTCAATCGCTGCCGCTGGGGGCGATCGCCCTAATTTACGAGGCGTTTCCCGAGTTGGGGGCGATCGCGGCGGGTTTGTGTCTCAAAACCGCTAACAGTTTGATTCTCAAAGGTGGCAGCGAAAGCTGGCGAACTAATGCTGTAATTGGAGAAGCTTTGAACTCGGCGATCGATGAGGTCGGTTTGCCGTCAGGATGTTTGCAGGTATTGCCGCCGGATCGGGGCGCTGCAATCCGCGATTTGGTGACTCAAGACCAATATCTCAATTTAATTATTCCCTACGGTAGACCGAGTTTGGTGCAGCAGGTGGTAAGGCTGTGCACTGCACCGGTGTTGCGATCGGCAATGGGCAATTGCTACCTCTATTGGTCGCCGACTGGTAGTTTGGAAATGGCAAGGTGGATGATTTTGGACAGCCATCAAAGTGTGCCAGATCCGGTAAATGCGATCGAGAAAGTGCTGATCGATCGCAACCAAAAGCCTTCTTCCTTAGTCAGGCTGTGGAACAGTTTAAAAGAAAAAGGCTTTCAAATTAGCGGAGACGCAGATCTCGTCGCAGATTTCCCAGAGTTGAAGCTGGCTGAACCCTACGAATGGACTCAACCTTACTTAAACAAAACCATAGCGTTTAAAGTTGTTGATAGTTTAGAAATTGCGATCGGCTGGATCAACCGCTACAGCAGCGGCCACGCTGACTCCATCGCCACTGAATCTTACTTAGAAAGTCGCCAATTTGCTCTAGATGTCAACAGCGCCTCAACTTTTATTAATGCCTCCCCTCGGTTTTGGCGCTATCAAAATCGGGGAGATGCGATATTTTTGGGAATGTCCAACCAAAAAGGTTATCGCCGGGGATTAATCGGGCTAGATACGCTGACGACAATTAAAGAAATTGTTCAAGGTAACGGACAATTTTAAGGTAAGTTGCTTCTTGTGAGTTATATCAATTCCGGTTGCACTCAAACATCATTGTTGACTGTTGACTGTTAACTGTTGACTGTTAACTCGATTTTATTATTCTGATGCAACCGGAAACGATATTATTGGTTATTGGTTCAAAATCCGATAACTTATATATACTATTATTTTCAATAAGCTGTTTGGAAACGGAATCTCCGGCTTATTTCACAAGAACATTAAATTTTTGCATAACAGGCAAACCTGTTGCTAACAATCATGCAATATCTCAGATACAATTAACTGTAGAAAGTTATTGAGTGACATCGAAATACTCTTATCCAAAACATGAAATCAGAAAAAAAACTCAATACTCTAGACAAGACTGAAACACCGACCTTAAGCGAAGAAACGCTAATTCACCACTCGGTATATGTTAAAAAATTGCGCCCGCTGCTGCCATCAGATGCCTTTGAACCGAATTCAAGCAAGTTAGGGATACTGCTGATAAATATCGCGATTTTATTGTTGGGATGGGGAATTGCTGCTAATCTCGATCGCTGGTCTGTCTATTTTTTATGGCTTTACTTACCTTTAGCCGTCATCATGGGCAATAGTATCATAGTTTTGCTATTTAGCTCCCACGACTTGATGCACGGTAGCGTTCAGAAAAAGTCTCGCCTCACTTATCCGATCGCCTTTTTTGGCCTAAGTATGCTGTTCATGCCGCCTACTCAGTGGAAAAATCTGCACAACCTCGTACACCACAACAACACCAATTCTGCAGCAGACCCCGATCGCAATTACCTGTCGCAGCAGCCCGACACTTGGGGAAAATGGATTCAAAATCTATTTGTACCGTCGGTGGAAGTCAATCCGCTGTGGTTAATTGTCGGGATGGCCGGTTCCTGGTTTGTACACAATTTCCGCAATCTCACCTCGGTACTGTTATTCAACGATAAATCTGTCGATTACGTACCGGCTGCCTTTACAGTTAGTCCGAAAGATAGAAGAACGATCGCCTTTGAATGTCTGGGAATTGTCGCAATTCACCTGAGTATCTTATTCTATCTAGAGTTTAACCCGATTAAAGTAGCTCTTGCCTACATTTTGCCGATCGCGATCGGTCATGCAGGTGCCATGTTCTACATCTTCACCAATCACATGGGCTGTCGGATGACCGAGATTAACGACCCGCTGATAAATAGTGCTTCGCTGCGGGTTCCTAAAATATTTGATTTGCTGCACTTAAATTTTTCTTACCACACAGAACATCACATTTTCCCCAGCATCAACTCAAACTATTACCCGATGGTGCAAGAATTGTTACAAATTCACTACCCCGGTCGGATGAATTTAATCGATGCTGGAGAAGCTTGGCGCTTGTTGATGCAAACCCCCAGACATTACAAAGATGAAGTCACCTTCACCGATTCCTCTGGAACAATGGTCGTCAATTGCTCGATTGTGGAAGAATACAAAAGCCGAGCTTAACAACAGGCTTTCGGCTTTGTCTCACAAAAAGTAAAATTTATTGTGGGGCGGATGTCCCGCCCGCCCCACAAATAGACTCCTACATACTGATGCTATTGACTACCAAAGAAGGCTTGAGAGAAAAGTAAGGGATTACCCGTTTTTGATTGTTGGCATCAATCCTTTGTTCAGCCATATTCAAATTTTGTTGGAACTGGCTGGCTAAAAATTGGATCGGCGTTCCCGCAAAAACTTCGTCGAAGCTCATCCGGTAAAGTTCGCGGAAAGATTTATCGTAATAACTAATACTATTTTTCTAAAGATGTGGTATGGATGAAGTCTTAGCCCCCCCCGAAGTCGCGGGGGGGTAATATTTAGCGCTACTTTATGAAATTGGTATAAAGCCTGCTAAAACATAAAAATATGTGGCTGACCTGTGGAATTAGATCGTGAATTTATCATGCTTTCAGCCCCTATTAAACTATTAAGAATAATTTAATTTTGTCAATAAAAGTAACGCTAGAAAACAGAACTCCCAACTCTGGGACTTCTTGAAGAAGTTGGGGATCTAATAGCGATCGAGTGAGGCGATCTTTTTCTGAATGTCCCGTAAGTAATTGGACAGAATTAATTACACACTGATTTTTTGCTGATTCTTTACTAGACAAGGCTTTTAGCCCAGACTTTTGTGTAATTAATTGTGTCTTACTACTTATCGGGCCTCAGCTTGGCGGTTGAGTTCGGAAAATAAGAGAAAATCCTGATACAGTTAAGCAATCAGGGCATATAGAAAAGAGTTTGAAAAATTGGGTTGGCATCGCACCGGTTGATGGCGATCGCAGATTTGAGCGAGATTTCTCGCGCTATTCAGGTTGGAGACGCCACAGATGCCGCACATTCACTATCTGCCGGACGATCGCACGATCGAGATAGACGACGACGATATAATTCTCGAAGCTTCCCTCAGTGCCGGCATTCCCCACACCCACATCTGCGGCGGTAGCGCCCGGTGTTCGACTTGCCGCGTCTTGATTGTCGAAGGTTTGGAATTTTGCTCTCCGCGCACCTCGTCGGAAGAGGAACTTGCCAAAAAATTACGCTTAGAGCCCGAAATTAGGCTGGCTTGTCAGACGCAGGTGGCGGGCGGGAAGGTGATTTTGCGGAGATTGGCGATCGATTCTGAAGACTTGGAAGCATTTAACGACGAAATGGTCGGAAATTTGATTTCTGCACCTGTGGGACACGAGAAAAAAATTGCAATTTTGTTTGCTGATATTCGAGGGTTTACTGCGTTTGCAGAATCGCTGTTACCCTACGACGTAATTTATATTTTAAATCGCTATTTCCAGAAAATGGGTTTTGTAATCAATAACAATGGTGGGATGATTAATAATTATATGGGAGACGGTTTCATGGCGCTATTTGGGTTAGAAAATCCCGAAAAGGCGGCGGAACAAGCAGTGAGGGCGGGAGTCGAGATGCTGGAGGAACTAGAGAAACTCAATCCCTATTTTGAGACTTTATACCGTCACCGATTGCGGATTGGGATTGGGATTCACTGCGGTTTGGCGGTTGTGGGGAATTTGGGTGCGTCGAACAGTCAGACAGTTACGGCGATCGGAGATGCGGTGAATTTTGCCAGCCGGATCGAGGCTGCGAACAAGCAAGTAGGAACGAGTTTGTTGATTTCCGAAGAGACTTATCAGGAAGTCAAGGAATTGGCGATCGTCAATCAATGCGTATTAGTTGAAATTCCGGGAAAAAGCGGCGAATATCCGCTTTACGAAGTAATCGGGATGCCGCCGCTGCCCGTAGAAATCGAAGATTTATTTGAGGTAACAAAAGTTTCAATCTGGCAAATTTTTGTAAAGAAGTTACGTGCTTTGTCTGCTGCGGTGTACAATTGGATTAGGAAAATATTTTGATTTTAAAAATTAGGTTGAGCCGATCGTAAATGCGATCGCCCTTATTGCCAACAGCGACATTAGCAACTAATCTTAGTAGCAGTCCCAATAGTATCACATTTTCGCTCTCAATGCAATCAAGTTCAAGTGGTAGTCCAGGCAGTTCTAATCATCTACCATCCGAACTCCAAGAGAAAATTCTCTATGGAGAACGCCGTCCACCCAACTCTAACAGGATTGTCGGTGCTCATTCACCCCAAATTAAAACTGACCCAAATTTTACAGTCAGAGTTATTAACAATAATTCAGATGGCACAACATTTGTCGAGTCAATTAAACAATTTCCCGACGGCAGTTTTTCTCGCCCCAAAAAATCAACTCTAGCACCCGATAGTTGGAGTAATGCTAAAATTATAGATGTTACCAATCAAGTAGCAAAAACACCTACTATTCACACTCGTTCTTCTGATGGTGTGACTTTCCATCGCGAAACAGTTGATGGAGTAGAATGGCTAGTTATCAAAGATGTTGCAGGCAACATAGAATCATCCTATCCTACAGGCGGCAATCCCATCACTTTCTAAATAAGGAGTTAAAACAGTGATGATTTTTCAACAGCTAGACGAATATTTAAACAAAGAATTTTCGGCGGATTTTTGGTCTGATTGTGCAGTCATATCTGCCATTGATTTAGTTCAAAAAATGACTCCTACTGATTGGGATTCACTCAAATCCTGTTGGCGCGATCGCCCCCAAGAGTGGCAGTACCGCTGCGCCGAAATTATTTCCGATGCAGACTCCCAACAAGTAATTCCTATTTTACTCGAAATGCTTCAAACACCGGATGATGAGCTTACCATCACAGCAGCAGATTCTTTAAGATCGATTGGTGTAGCCGAACAAAATGTTTATCTGGAGCAAGATATTTTAAAACGCTTGCAAATACTCTCTGAAAATAGTTCTATCGCTAAAATCATTGTCAATGAACTGCTCAAACAATTGCCAGTGAGAGTATGAGTATAACTTCACAATTCAACCGCAGATATCCGCTTTCATCCGCGTGCATCTGCGGTTAAAAAAAACCAAATCTAAGCCATCACCATTCCCCCATCCACATTAAAAACCTGCCCCGTAATATAAGCCGCCGCCGCATCCGCCGCCAAAAACTTCACCATCCCCGCAACTTCCTCAACTTCTCCGTATCTCCCCAGCGGAATGTATTTCAAAATCTCATCAGACTTGACATCCTTCGTCATATCTGTAGTGATAAAACCCGGTGCAACAGCATTCACAGTAATCCCGCGACTCGCCAACTCCTTCGCCACAGTTTTAGTAAATCCGATTACCCCAGCTTTCGCCGCACTGTAATTAGCTTGTCCGGGATTGCCCATTTGTCCAGCCACCGAAGCAATATTAATAATTCGGCCGCTGCGCTGTTTCAGCATGATTTTACTCGCAGCTTTCGCGCACAAAAACACGCCGGTTAAATTCAAATCAATCACAGCTTGCCAATCTTCCAGCTTCATCCGCAACAGCAAAGTATCGCGGGTGATGCCTGCATTGTTCACCAAAATGTCAATCCGTCCCCATTTTTCCATGACTTTACTGATGAGTGAATCCACTTGGTCAGTTTTGGAGACATCTGCTGCAAGGGCGATCGCTTCTCCGCCAGCAACGTCAATTTCTGCTACCACCTCATCAGCAGCAGCGCTGGAACTGGCATAGTTGACGGCGACTTTAGCGCCCTCTGCGGCTAGGGTTAAAGCAACGGCGCGGCCGATTCCCCGCGATGCACCGGTGACGAGTGCAACTTGACCCCGCAATCTCTGATATGTCTCTGGCAATAATTCCATAATTGTATCCTCGCAATCTACCAGAGAATTTTGCACTAAAATCGAGCCAGAACCAAAAAAATTATTTTGTCTTATGGCAGTTCAAAAACAGTTCAGCAGTTTTGAGGAGTTACTATCGGGCTCCGATTTGCCCGTGTTGGTAGATTTTTACGCTACTTGGTGCGGGCCTTGTCAGATGATGGTACCGATTTTGGAGCAAGTCAGCGGTCAAACGAAGGATAAGCTGATGGTGGTCAAGATTGACACGGATAAGTACGAACAGTTGGCGTCGCAGCATCACATTTATGCTTTGCCGACTTTGGTACTGTTCAAAAATGGCGCTGAGGTCGATCGCATTGAGGGAGTGATGCAAGCGGCGCAGTTGCTCGATCGACTGCAACCTCACTTGTAACATCAGCCAATTATCTCACACGTAGGGTGCGTCAACTAATATCTGATTAATTATGAATAAGATAATCCTAGTTGACGCACCTTACTCATGAAAACTCCCAGCCACGCGATTATCAATCTCGCCATTCTCGGTAGAGCCCAGCATTCTGAGTTGAATTTGCTCATCGTTACGGGCGGAATCTTACCCGACATTCCGATATTTTTATTTTACTTTTGGGCGAAATACATTGCTCGTTTGCCGGAAGCTACAATTTGGTCAACTGCATATTATGAACCTTTTGTCCAGAATATTGTGGCGCTGTTTCATTCAATTCCTCTGGCGGTTATTGGCTGGGTAATTGCTTATTACTTCGGCTGGCAAAGCGTGCAAATTCTGTTTCTCAGCATCATCCTGCACTCTCTGGGAGATTTGCCAGTCCACAATGACGACGCTCACCGACACTTTTTTCCGTTCAGCAATTACCGTTTTATCAGTCCGTTTTCGTATTGGGATAGGAAGCACTACGGGTCTATTGTTTCTCTGGTGGAAATGCTGTTAGTGCTGCTGTCTACTTTCCGCGTTTTTGGTTTTGTTCACTCTTATATTGGGAAAGGATTGTTGATTTTGGTGAATGGTTTTTATTTAATTGGAGCGGTGTCTTTTTACGTTCGTTCTTTAGTTTCTAGTTCTTAATTATGCTGCAATTGCTTACTTAGAGCGAATCCGGTAGCATCGTCCTGTATTCATCTCTCTATTCTCTCTCTGTGCCCTCTGCGCTCTCTGCGGTTAAATCATTCCGATTTCATTGGAAACGATATTACTGGACGATCGAGATTGTTTTTGCCTAATTAAGGGCGATCGTACTTACGGCAATCGAAGCTGACCCACCCTGCGGCTACTTCTTCAAATTTAAAATTCACCCTCCCTAATCTCACCACGCCAGTGTTCAGTAGCGTTGATAGGACCGGCGATAAATTCTCCATTGCTCCAAGTAGTCTCGTAAAATAATAAGTCTCCTTGAATACCACCAGAAAGACAATTTTTAGCTCCCAGGAAGTTGCTTCTTATGAAGAGAGAATAACTCATGTCAACTCCTGATAAATTAGAGTCTCTCAAATCGCAATAAATAAAACTGACACCACGATAATCTTCAGGCTGACTCAATCGAGCATTTCTCAAATCGCAAAATATAACTTCTCTTCCAAAACCAAAATTATTTTCTAAACAAGCACCGCTAAAGTTGACATAGCTTAAGCAAGAACGACTCAGGTCAATATAACGCAAGTTAGCACCGGTCAAATCTACACGATGCAATATTTTATCCTGAAAATTCCGCTCGCCCTCGCTATAGCGCCGGAGCAATTCTTCAGCAGACAACGCTCTGTTTAAATCGTTTTGAATCCCGCCGTCAGGCATAGTCACTTGATGGAAAATAGTCCGCTCTGTTGTTTTAATATCGGTCAGGTTAGCATCAGTTAAGTTAGTCTCAATCAGCACCGCATCGCTTAAATCGGCACCCGTCAAATCGACGCCCCTCAAATCGGCAGTCCTCAAGTCAACATTAAGCAACTTAGCATTCCTGAGATTGGCATTACTCAAGTTTGCCCCAATCAGTAGGGCTGAATCCAGCCATGCTTTTTCTAAATTCGTATGGCTCAAGTTAGAATTAATTAAATAAGTACCGCCCAAACTAGCGCCTTCCAAATTAGCACCGCTCAAATTAACATCAATCAGCCAAAAGTCGTACAGGTGTTGCTCAGATCGATACCTCTGAAATCGCGATCGCCAGTCCTATACCGCTCATATAACAATTTTGAGTCCATAAGTCTTTAGTTGTGATGCTAAATTGTGACTTGTTATATTTTAAGGCAGTATTGAGATATTGCACCATTCTCAATTTTCAGGACTTTCGCGAGGATGGAGACGGGTTTTTTGAGTTTTTTGGTATCATGAGAAAGCTATTGGTGAACCCTTCGACTACGCGATGCCCTGCCCCTACAGGTTTTTGAGAATAGTCCAATATATGAGTATTAATCTATTTAGCATTTCTCAGATTAGCATGGCTCAAATTAGCATTGATCTCCGATCGCTAACTGCGCCGAATATTAAAACAACACCAATCTTGGCGCTTCCACAGAGTAGCCACAATCCAGCCGTGCTGTTCGAGAGTATCGGCAATTGGCTTAGCTTGGTCGAGCAAAATGCCACTGAGCACGGCCCATGTACTCGGTTTGCTAATCGCGGTGAACTGCGGGATTAAATCTATGATTACTTCTGCTAAAATGTTGCACATCAAACCGTCGATCGGCTCGTCGATCATTTCTTTCAAGCGATCTATACTGCCGAGCTCTGCAACCAACTGTTGAGAATTAACGCGGTTGAGCTGTCGGTTGCTAATAGTCGATCGCACCGCCAAAGGATCTGTATCCAAAGCATAAACCTTTGTAGCGCCCAACAACACCGCGCCGATCGACAAAATACCCGATCCGCAGCCAATATCCGCAACTATGCACTCTTTGTCATCAAAACCGAGACGCATTTCCAGAGATTCCAGACAAAGCTGAGTCGTAGCGTGAGCACCCGTACCGAAAGCCACACCGGGATCTAAACGCAAAATGACGCGATCGGTATCAGTCGGCGCCGGCAGCCAAGCGGGATTAATTAAAAAGCGATCGCCCACTTCTTGAGGCTGCCAGTGCTGCTTCCAAGTGCTGCCCCAATCCTCCTCTTCAATCAAATTCCACTGCATCGCAGGTAGGGGCAAACCTACACACAGAGCATCTTGTCGCAGCCACAGAGACAGGGCAGCCAAATCCAGCAATCGGGCTTGTTCTTCGGGCAAATAAGCCGACATCAGGCAGGAATTGCTTTTGATCTGAGTGGCTGTTCCCCGACACTTAAATTGTTCCAAACGCCAAAAGATGATATCTTCCAGCGCCGGATCGCAAATAATTCTAATTTCCCACCAGCTATGTGCCATAACAATTTTAGATTTTAGATTTTAGATTTTAGATTGGCCCGTCAGGAATTGGCAACTGGGAACTGGGTAGTGAAGAATCAGGATTGACTAATAGAAACAATTCAGCTTTCTGGCTTTTTTACCAATGACTAATTACTCATTACCAATTATCAGTCCTTGTATCCAAAATCTAAAATCCTTAATCCTTCAAAGATTTACCGTGCAACGATTTTATATTTTAGATTGGCAGCTTCTAAAATCCTTAATCCTTCAAAGATTTACCGTGCAATGATTTTAGATCAAGGATTCTTCGACTTTGCGAACGAACAAGTTTTAGCTTTTAGATTGGCAGTCACTAAAATCCTTAATCCTTCAAAGATTTACCGTTTAACGATTTGAAATTAAGGATTTGAGATTTTAAACTTCGCAAGCGAACAAGTTTGAGATTTTAGATTTAAAATCCTTAACCCTTTAAAGATTTACCCTGTAACGATTTTAGATTTTAGACTTGAGATTTAAAATCCTTAATCCTTTAAAGATTTACCCTGTAACGATTTTAGATTAAGGATTTTAGACTTGAGATTTAAAATCCTTAATCTAAAATTCTTTAAAGATTCACCGTGTAAGCATCCCGAATTCCCGGAACTTTGAGAATCTCGGCCAATATGCCCTCTGGTAGAGGGTCATCAAGGCTCAAAACCATCACCGCATCGCCTCGCACGATTTTACGGCCCACTTGCATACTGGCAATATTGACATTAAAACTGCCCAATTGGGAACCAATTTTGCCAATAATCCCCGGCATATCGCGGTGCAGGGTAAACAGCATATGGTTAGTCGGGGAAACGTTGACTGGGAAATCGTCAACGCTGGTAATCCGAATTTCGCTTTCGCCGAGGACTGCACCCGTGACTGTGTGTTCGCCCAGAGTTCCCTTGGCCGAGAGGCGCAGAGAGCCAGTGTAGTCGCGAATTGAGGCGTCTCTGGTTTCGACGACGCGAATTCCGCGTTCTTTGGCTTCAATGCTGGCGTTGACGTAGTTAACGCGCTCTCGCAGGGCTTGGGAGAGCAGGCCTTTGAGGGAGGCGACGACTACGGGCTGGCTTTGGTTGTTGGCGAGTTCGCCTTGGAGTTGAACGTTGAGGTAATCGACTCGGCCTCCGGCTAGCTGGCTGACGAGGTTGCCTAGGGTTTCGGCTAGTTGCAGGTAGGGTTTGAGTTTTTCGATCGAGTCTGGGTAAATTCCTGGGATGTTAACAGCCGATCGCGCGGGCAATCCCAACAGCACGTCGCGGATTTGTTCGGCAACATCGATCGCCACATTCACCTGAGCTTCCGCCGTGGAAGCTCCCAAGTGAGGTGTCAGCACGATGTTTTGGCCGACACTCCGCAGCGGGGAATCGGCTTCGAGGGGTTCGTGTTCGTAAACGTCGATCGCTGCGCCGGCTATCTGGCCTGATTTTATAGCTTCTGCGAGGGCTACTTCGTCGATGATGCCACCTCTAGCGCAGTTAATTATCCTGGCCGTGGGCTTCATTTTCGACAGCACTTCAGCGTTAATTAAGTGCAGGGTTTCCGGCGTTTTGGGGATGTGCAGGGTGATGTAGTCAGATTCGCGCATCAGCAATTCGAGTTCCACCAAGCGGCAGCCCAACTGATCGGCTCTTTCGGTGGAAATGAAAGGATCGTAGGCCAGCAGTTTCATGCCCATTGCTTTAGCTGCGGCGGCTAGGTGGGAACCAATTTTCCCCAAACCGACGATACCGAGGGTTTTTTTGTAGACTTCTACGCCGATAAAGCGGTTGCGTTCCCATTTACCGCTTTTGACGGAGGCGTTGGCTTCCGGGATGTGGCGGGACATCGAGAGCATCATGGCGATCGCGTGTTCGGCAGCGGCGATCGTGTTGCCTTCGGGGGAGTTGACGACTACAATTCCTTTGCGGGTAGCGGCGGGTACATCGACATTATCTACGCCGACTCCGGCTCTACCGATGATTTTGAGTAGATTTCCGGCTTCAATGATTTCTTTGGTAACTTGGGTGCCAGAACGGATCATTAAAGCGTCGTAATCTGGAATAATTTTAACCAGTTCGGCGGCTGAAAGTCCTGTGTTTACGTCAACTTGCGCGACTTGGGAGAGGATGTCAATTCCGGCTTGGTCGATCGGATCGGATACTAGAACTTTAGGCATAGCAAGCAGTGGAGTGCAATAGTAAAAATAGGCCGAGCGTTGGCGAGCTCAAAGTTGAGACTTATGACTTAGAGCCGTATCTAACAGCTCAGCTCAAGCTTGCCTTTGTGCAGTTTGAATTGTATCTGTATTCGGTCATGGTCGGTCATTTTTGCGGGAAATATTTTAGCTTTGGGGGCGATCGTCCTGGGCCGACCTCTATAAAACGCCCAATTCCTTAGCTAGCAAGTCTTTTCAGGCTATAATAAATTCCGGGTATCCGAACCTAACTATCAGGAATTATTGTCAATGAATTATCTTATCGCCGTACTGCCCGATCGAATGCAAGCCGAAGCGGCCTACTGCGCCCTCGAAAAAGAAGGCTTACCGATGAAGCAAGTAAGTATTTTGGGCCGCGGCTACAAAACTGCCGATGAATTCGGCTTGATAGATCCCAACCAGCAAGCAAATAAACAAGCGAAACTCATGGCTATTTGGCTGATACCGTTTGGCTTTATTGCCGGCGTTACTTTCAGCTTGATGACTGAGTTGAAGACTTTTGCTTGGGCGGGCGTAATTGGCGATCACCTCATCGGTGGACTGCTAGGTGCGATCGGCGGCGGGATGGGCAGCGTATTTGTCGGCGGTGCCGGAGGAATGGCCTTTGGTAGCGGCGATGCTTTACCCTACCGCAACCGTTTGAATGCGGGCAAATTTTTGATTGCTGTTAAGGGTACTGACGTTTTAACCGACAAAGCAGCTAATATTTTGCGATCGTTTGAACCGGAAAATATGCAAGGTTATACAGCAGAGACTTAGTTAGTTGACAGTTGGCAGTTGGCAGTTGGCAGTTGGCAGTTTGTTGTTGGCAGTTGGCAGTTGGTTGTTGGCAGTTGGTTGTTGGTAGGGCGGTGCCAAGAGTGCCCGCTCTTTTAGTTTGTTGTTGGTTGTTGGCAGTTGGTTGTGGGCATTCTACTCATGTAATATTTGGAGACAGTTACAGCTATGGAATTACCAACTATTGCCCTACATTCTCCCCTAGAATTAACGCTCGAATTAACTGACAAGCAGTTTTTCCAGTTGTGTATAGACAACCGGGATTTAAGATTTGAGCGCACTGCAACGGGAGAATTAATTATTATGCCACCTACAGGTAGCGAGACAGGCAGACGGAATTCAGACCTAAACTTTCAACTTCAATCTTGGAGCCGTCAAAATAAGCATTTGGGAGTAGTTTTTGATTCTTCTACTGGATTTAAACTGCCCGACGGTTCAGATATTTCTCCCGATGCTGCTTGGATTCGGCGCGACAGGTGGGATGCTTTAACTGCGGAACAAAAAGAGAAATTTGCACCAATTTGTCCCGATTTTGTGGTGGAATTGCGATCGGCCACCGATGCGCTAGAAAAATTGCGGGCTAAAATGAAAGTGTACGTGAAAAATGGAGCTCGTTTGGGATGGTTGCTCGATCGCAAAAATCGACAAGTAGAAATCTCCCGTCAAGATAGAGAAGTAGAAATTTTAGATGCGCCTCAAACTCTCTCAGGTGAAAATGTACTGCCCGGTTTTGTGCTGGATTTAACTGATATTTTCTAAATTTGTAAGAAGACGGGCGCGGTTGAAACCGCGTCTACACAAGCAAAACCTGCCGACGCCGGTTCAAGATAGCGCGGTAAAATTACGTTATTCTCTTTAGTCCGCAGAGGCGGACATCGTTTGTATAGCAGCGGTTTCAACCGCCCTCTTATCTTTTCCCGCTAATTGATGATATGATAGGCTGCCAAAGGTTGCATTTGGTATGACCTATGAAAATCCTCCACGGCACTTGGATTCCTCAAACAGAAGAAAGTTTTGTTCAAGGTGGAAAATTTTATATTTGGGTTGAAACTACTGAACAGAAAAAGCAGCGTGGTAAAGTTCATCCCCGCCAATTGGAAACGGCAAAGTTAACAGAGTTTCTAACGAAAGAAGCCGGGATTCAACTATCAGCCTTCGGAAATACAAGTTCGAGGGGGCTAGAAGCGATCGCCCCTCGGTACTTTTTACTACCCGCCGCCGACAACCAGCCGTTACCATCTTTAGAGTTAGCGCGATATTTAGAGACAGAGTTACCCGAAACATTTGAATTAGAATATTGGGAAGTCGATTGTCTGCCAATTGCCACCCACAGCCTCACCAAAGTATTGAACGATTTGCATTTTCTGGCCCTCTACGATTTGGCAGAAGTTCAGTTCGGTTCTGACTTA
The DNA here is from genome assembly GCF_036705185.1 of Microcoleus sp. B4-D4. Taxonomy (NCBI): domain Bacteria; kingdom Bacillati; phylum Cyanobacteriota; class Cyanophyceae; order Oscillatoriales; family Microcoleaceae; genus Microcoleus; species Microcoleus sp. B4-D4. Next base: position 43,517 of record NZ_JAUBTX010000024.1, read on the forward strand.
CTATTCTGGCATCACTACACGCAATTTTTGAAACAAATTATTCTCAAGGATCTTTATATTCCGGCGTTGCGCTATCGAGAAACTGATCCGATCGCACCCATCGAAACATCAGAACCCGCTGCAAAAGCCACGCGCGGGCGCAAGAAAGCCGGTGAAACAAAAACAACTGCAAAAACTGCAAAAACTACTAAAACCACTGCCAAGACTGCACCAAGCTTTGAGATTTATCCGGGATGGGAAATTGTTTCAGCGCAATACGAAACGGATTTACAACGCTATGTTGAATGGATGCCTTTAGTTTGTGCGTCGGGTTTTAACAAGCTCAAACTAGCAGATATGACGCCAAAGTTCTACGATCGCGAAATGTTGCTGCGGCATTTTTCAGAATGTGCGATCGCGGAAATTGTTACTCAAACACCAATCCCAGCATCGTTTGAGAATAAAATTTCGGACTCTTTACTCCAAATTTGTCTCAACCAAACACGAAAAATCGCGGGAGTCAGCCTAGATCGATATCAGCAATGGCAAACCTGGCGCGATCGCATTACGCGCAATCAATCTGCTGACTCATTCTCCCTTTGCTTTCAACTACAATCCCCCGAAAACCCCGAACAGCCTTGGATTTTAGAGTTTCAGGTGGCTGCGAAAAAAGACCCATCTCTGCGGATGCCGTTGCAGGATTATTGGCGATCGCGATCGACTCAACAAAAACAGTTGCAAACACAATTCGGCGACAACTTCGAGCAACATTTGCTGACAAATCTCGGCTACGCGGCGCGCATTTATCCCCAGCTTTGGCAAGGGCTAGAAACCGACAAACCTGCTAACATTTCCCTCAGCTTAGATGATGCCTTTACCTTCCTCAGCGAGTCCGCTTGGGTACTAGAAGATGCCGGATACAAAGTGATTGTCCCCGCTTGGTGGACGCCGAAGGGACGACAACGGGCGAAGATTCGCCTGCAAGTCAAAGGGAAGGGTAGCAAGAGCGCTGCAATCAAGGGTAAGGGATTGTTTTCAGCGGATTCCTTGGTGGAATATCAGTATGAATTGGCGATCGGAGGCGAACGGGTTAGCGAACAAGAATGGGAGGCGTTAGTTAATAGTAAAACGCCGCTGGTGCAGTTCCGAGGACAATGGATGGAACTGGACAAAGATAAAATGCAGGAGATGCTGGAGTTTTGGAAAAAACATCGCGAAGAGAATCCCGATGTCAGCCTGATTGACTTTATGAAGTTGACAGCCCAAGGAGAAGCTAGTGAAGAGTTGGAGGTGGAGCGCGATCGGGCTTTATCGGATATGTTGGAGAAGCTGCACGATAAGAGTCGGCTAGAGTTAATTGCAGATCCAGTACGGTTTCAGGGTAAGTTAAGGGATTATCAAAAGCGCGGTGTTTCTTGGTTGAGTTATTTGGAAAGTTTGGGATTAAATGGCTGTCTTGCCGACGATATGGGTTTGGGTAAATCGGCGCAGGTAATTGCTCGATTATTGCAAGAACGGGAAGTTTTATCTACTACTCAAAAGACAGAAATTGCGGTTTTACCCACGCTGCTAATTGCGCCCACTTCCGTAGTTGGCAATTGGCAAAAGGAAATGGAAAAGTTTGCTCCAGAATTGCGATCGCTGATTCACCACGGCCCTGGGCGCTTGCAAGATATCAAAGCATTTAAAGCCGCCGTCCAAGATTGCGATATGTTGATTACTTCGTTTACTTTGGCGCGCAAAGATGAGAAGCTGTTGAGCAGTGTAGAGTGGCATCGCTTGGTAATTGATGAAGCGCAGAATATTAAAAATCCGAAGGCGGCACAAACAAAGGCGATTTTAAAGTTGCCGGCTACCCATCGGTTGGCGCTGACTGGAACACCTGTAGAAAATCGCTTGTTGGATTTATGGTCAATTTTTAATTTCCTCAATCCCGGATATTTGGGAAAAGAGGCGCAGTTTCGGAAGTTGTTTGAGTTACCGATTCAAAAACATGGGAGTCGCACGCAATCAGCAGCGCTGAAAAAATTAGTAGAACCTTTTATCCTGCGCCGTCTGAAAACCGATAAGTCAATTATTCAGGATCTCCCCGACAAAGTGGAGCAAAAACTCTACTGCAATCTCACCCGCGAGCAAGCTTCCTTGTATGAAGCCATTGTGAAAGAGGTAGAGCAAGAAATTGACGCGGCTGACGGGATGAAGCGCAAGGGGATGATTTTGGCGACGCTGCTGAAGCTAAAGCAAATTTGTAACCATCCGCGCCAGTTTTTGCAGGATGAAAGTGAGTTTACACCGGAGCGATCGCACAAATTGGAACGGCTGATCGAAATGATTGAAGAAGTGAAAGCTGAAGGCGAAAGTTTATTGGTATTTACGCAGTTTACAGAATTGGGAAATGCGTTGGAAAAATACATCAAACACACTTTACATTATAACACTTATTACATCCACGGGGGAACGAGTCGCGAAAAACGGGAACGGATGATTTCAGAGTTTCAAGATCCAGAATCAGAGCCTTCGGTATTTATTTTGTCACTGAAGGCGGGCGGTGTGGGAATTACGCTGACAAAAGCTAATCATGTGTTCCATTTCGATCGCTGGTGGAATCCGGCGGTGGAAGATCAGGCGACGGATCGGGCGTTTCGGATCGGGCAGGAAAAAAATGTATTTGTGCATAAGTTTGTGGCAATTGGCACTTTGGAAGAAAAGATTGACCAAATGATTGAGGACAAAAAGAAATTGGCAGGTTCAATTATTGGTGCTGATGAATCGTGGTTAACTGAGTTGGATAATGAGGCATTTAAGAAATTAATTAGGCTCAATAAAAATGCGGTTCTAGATTAGGAGAGGGGGAGATTGGGAGAGGGGGAGATTGGGAGAGGGGGAGAGGGGGAGAGGGGGAGATTGGGAGATTGGGAAATTGGGTGGGAGAGGGGGAGATTGGGAGAGGGGGAGATTGGGAGTGGGGGGAGAGTGGGAGAGGGGGAGAGGATTTTTGAGATTCATCGAAATATACAATTTAAATGCAGAACAGCTTATGTCACAATTTACTCGGACTTGGTGGGGGAATGAATTTATCAGCGCGCTGGAAAAGTTTACCGATTCTGGACGACTGGGGCGGGGACGTGCCTATGCCCGGAATGGTAAGGTAAAAAGCTTTAAAATGAATGATGGGTTAGTGATGGCAGAGGTGAGAGGATCGGTTAATCCTTATTTTGGGGTTTATAAGGAGCCGCTTTACAAAACTAAAATTGAGTTTGAGCCGATTAGTCAGGCAAAGTGGAAAGTGGCGATCGCCCAAATGGCATCGAAAGCCAGTTTCATTTCCCGGCTGTTGCTCAACGAAATGCCAGACAATATTGAAAAGGCTTTTTCACCCTTTGGATTGCACCTTTTACCCAGCAGCCGCGAGGACTTTACAACGACTTGCTCTTGTCCAGACTATAGCAATCCCTGCAAACATATTGCGGGAGTTTATTATTTGGTGGCGGCCGAATTGGACAAAGATCCGTTTTTACTGTTTGAATTACGGGGACTTTCTAAGGAAGTGCTGCACCGCGAATTGGCAAAAACGCCTTTGGGAATGGCGCTTTCTGCTGAGTTGACGGCGGATGCAGCGGCCCCTGTGGCGGTGAATTCCTATTACACGCGGGCGATCGCGAATGAAGCGCAAACAATCAGCCTGAAGGAGTTTTGGCACGGTGCGAAGCGATTACCGCAGACGATTGAGGTGGGGGTGCAAAGTGGCGTAAGTGCGATCGTGGTGAAGAAACAGGGAGATTTTCCGGCTTTTTGGCAGAAGGATGGTTCGTTTATTGAGGCGATGGAAGAGCTATATATGCGGGTGAAGACGAAGAATAAACTGTAAAATTTGACAATGCGCGATTGCTGATTAATATGATGTCCGGTAGCGCAATCAGCAAGGTTCGTAGTGCGGACTTCAGTCCGCTCTTAAAATGCGGACTGAAGTCCGTACTACAAACCATTTTTGTTAAGGTAATCGACCGGAAATAATATGAATTAACTTCTACACAAAGACTCAAAGGCGCAAAAAATCTGTCTTCGGCAAAAACTAAAAAATGTACATTCATACTCTAGTTCAGCAACGCCAAAATCTGTTACCTAATTTAGAGCGCGTGCCGGATAAGCTGGTGCAAAAAATTGGCAGCAGACAAGTCTGAACATGACTCGGTATAATTGGGATGTTGTGCAGACTGTTCGCGGTTAGTCAGTAAAAAACAAGCAGCAGTAAAATGCCTTTCCCGTACCATCTTCTGACAAAAAAGTTCGTAACGTTTAGCATAGCTTGCCCCTCTAAACTCCGGCAAAACCGCGAAATGCGGTTCGGCAACCTGCACCGGCGCGCGCGAAGCCAGACTGTCTTCTAAAACAAACAGATATCCTAACCAGGGTGGCGGAGGTGCTTCGCCAAACATCCCTTCCCGGTAAGCTGTCCAGATGTCGAGAGCAGCCCCCATCGCTTCTTCTGTGCGGTTGTTGAAATTGTTGCCAAAGCTGCCAACCTGACTTTTTAACTCGATGACTACCTTGAGTTGCCGCTTTTGTGGGTCTACAACCAGAAAATCATACATCTTCGTCGGCCGAAAAAAGCCCGGTATGACAGTTAGGCTTTTTTTAACGTGGATGTGATTTTGGGGAACACCCGCAGCCAGCAGGAAATTGGTCAGGGTGAGGATGAAACCGTCCATTTGCTTTCCGCCTGTCACCGCACTGCGATTGCCTCGATCGACTTTTCCTGCTAGCGCCTGGGTTTGTGCTTGAGCGATGCGGGTATCCCAAAAACCCTGCACCGCTTCCCGGAATACATCATCGGGGATGGGCGACAGTCCCGTCATTTGATAACCTCCGCCATCAATCCCTCATAAACTACGCGCAAACCATAAGTTTCTTGCATCCGTTTCAGCGCCATTTGATGGTAATTTGGCTCAACATCTACGCCGATACTGTTGCGTCCCCAATTGGCCGCAGCGATGCAGGTTGTCCCCGTCCCCATAAATGGGTCAAGTACCGTGTCCCCGGCAAAGGAAAACATCCGCACCAGCCTTTCTGCTAGTTCCAAAGGATACGGGGCGGGGTGTTGCTTGGTGGAAGCGCCTTTGATGTCTTGCCAAATTTGTTGAAACCACTGTCGGTGCAGAGTTTCCGGTATCACGGACAATACTCGTGCTGTGAGGGTGGGACTGCGGTAGCCGCCCGGTTTGCGCTGCATCAGGATAAACTCTATGTCGTTTTTGATGACACCTCCGGGCTCGTAGGGTTTGCCGAGAAAACTGGTGCCGTTTCCGGTTGCTTCTAGGGAAGCGTTGGCGATTTTGTACCAGATAATCGGTGCGAGGTTATCAAATCCTAAATGGCGGCAGTGTTCCTGAATGCTGGCGTGCAGGGGAAATACCATGTGTCTGCCAAACCGCCGGCGCGCCACACAGACGTCGCCCACAACAATCACCAGCCGTCCGCCGGGGACTAAAACGCGCCATACTTGCTGCCATACTCGATCGAGCTCTTGCAAAAACTGTTCGTAGTCTGCTATTTCCCCAAGCTGGTTGAGATTTTTGAGATACTCTTTTAAATTCCAGTACGGCGGCGATGTGACTACAAGATGTACGCTTTCATCGGGAATATGTGCCAAGTTTCGGCTATCGCCCTGTACCAGGGAATGAACAGATGGCAAGCTTTGTACCCGATGCTGAATCTCTTGGATCAACGCCGTATTTTTGCTGATGGCAGGAATGGCGCGCTGTTCGCCCGCTGCTAGTAATGCCGCTGCTTCCTCGGGTATAAGGCTTTGATCCTGTAGCGCTTGTTTCAAAGGTTCGGCTGTTTGCTGAGACAGAAACTGCGTTGAAATATTGACCTTGCTTAAACTCGAAGACTTCATACATTTGGTACAACGATCGTGTTAATCAAATCAGCTTTACCAGCAACAAAATTCATCATATCCTGATTTGACGATTTTAGACTATAATTAAAGTAGTGCGACTGTTTAAAAAGTAGACTTTTTAGTGACAGCAAGGTTTGCAAATTTCAAATTATAATCTAAAATTGACTGATGTTACAAAGAGAAGAACTGTTAAAAGGTATCGAAAATCGTGAATGTGTGGCGCGGGCGATCGACCAAGCGGAACAAGCAATTAAAACTTGGGAAGTTACTCTGACTGATTTTCTGTCGCCGCCGGAGTTGGCGGACACTATGACGGTATTTAAGCGCTTAACTGATGTGGAATTAGTGGCTTGGGGCGGCTACCCGCAAGCTGAAAGACAAAGAATTGCGATCGCGCGATCGGATATCCCGATCGACTCTGCGAGTGTCAGCATTGCTGCGGTAGAAATAGCTGGCAATTTCTTGTTCGACACAGCTTCTCACCGCGACTTTTTGGGGGCGATGTTGGGTACGGGAATTGTCCGCGAGAAAACGGGCGATATCATTGTGTTGGGCGAACGCGGCGCGCAAGCGATTGTCATGCCCGAAATGGTAGAGTATTTGGAGATGAGTTTGCAGCAAGTGCGATCGGTTCCGGTGAAAACTCGGCGCATTGAATTGAGCGAACTCAAAATTAGAGAACCGAAAAAGAAAGAAATGACAACCGTTGAAGCATCAATGAGATTGGATGCTGTCGCCTCGGCTGGATTCGCAATGTCTCGCAGCAAAATGGTTGAATTTATTGACAGAGGCGACGTGCGAGTTAATTGGAAAGATATCACCCAATCTAGTTATCACGTTAAATCTGGAGATTTAATCGCCGTTAGCGGTAAGGGAAGATTGGAAATTGGGGAAGTTATGGTAACAAAAAAAGAACGCTATCGAGTGCAGTTAACTCGATATTTGTAATTGACGAATCGAGAAACCGGTTTTTTTACAAGATTGAGGACGATAGCCAAGTATTGCGGAAAAAACCGGTTTCTGGCCACTTCGTTGAGTTGGAAGAAACCGGGTTTTTTACGAGATTTAGGGTGAGAATGAAGTGCGCGTGGTTTTGTGTTGGTTGAAAATTGACGAAAGGGCGATCGCGCTTCAACAGCCTTTTTGCAAGCAATGAGACAAGGTGGGGAAGAAGTGAGGATAGAAGTGCGATCGTATTTGAAGAAGTCGAAAAAAAGTTATAAAATAGAGTAGAGCTGTAGACAAAATTGATGCCAAAAAAAATTAGAGAGTTAAAGCTCAAATTGCGCGTAAAAATTTTGTTGATCTACCCAAGCGTGGCAAAGGTAGCCATGAGCGTTGGCGACATCCAAGGCTCAGAAAAACATTGACAATTCCCGGCCAAGATGGAGATGATGTGGCACTCTATCTAGAAAAGCAGTTAGCACAATTATTAACTGAACTCAATGAGTTAAGGGAGGGCGAGGATTTATGAGTCGATACAGTATGATGGTTCAATGGTCGGATGAAGATCGGCTTTTCTTAGTCACGATTCCAGAGTTTGGCGATCGCGTGGTTATGAATCGCTTCCTCACGGCAAAACTCGTGAGGAAGCGATTCATAACAGCGAAGAAGTGATAGAAATGTATTTGGAAGCTTGGGAAGCAGAAAGTGAATCTATCCCTGAACCTAGTACGCTTCAAATTGCTTGATTGGTAAGTAATTGGACACAATTAATTACACACTGATTTTTTGCTGATTCTTTACTAGACAAGGCTTGTAGCCCAGAGTTTTGTGTAATTAATTGTGTCTTACTACTTATTGTCAAACTCTTCTTGTGTGGTATGCGATTGCCTTCAAATCTACATCGTCACACTAAGCAGCCTGAGCATTCACGATTGAGTCACTCTCCAAAACATCCGGTGCTGTCAAAATGTTTTGAAGTTGCTGCACAACATGAGTTTCATTTTGGTATAACATAACTACGTGATCTCTTGCTCTTGTTATTGCTGTATAAAGTCCTGCTTTTTCTTGAAAATCTTTATCGGGATCTGATAATTCTTCCACTTGGTCAACGCCAGGAATAATAACGGCATCAAACTCAACTCCTTTCAGCGCGTTCCAAGAATCTACAATTACAAAAGGTCGGTTTACAACGTTATGATCTCGGTCTTGAGAACGCATTGGAGCGTGATGGGGAATATCCAATTGCCGCAGAGATTTACTAATTTCTAAATTAAAGTCTTTTGACTCTTGTGGATGCAATAAAACTCCAATTGAAGACTCTGGATGAGTGCTCAATGCCAGTTTAACCTGTTTAGCTATATTGTCGGGAGACATATCGCTTTTTAGAAGCATTGGGTTAATAGATGAACTGCGAGAAGACTTTTTGAGTGGTTCGACAATATGACCGATTTTACCACCAGCTTCTGACCGTTTAGCTATCTTCATATCAGCACTAGCTAAATAAGGATATATAAACTGCCAAGCTAATTCTATAATTTCTGGCGCGTTTCTATAGTTTAAATCAAATATTTGCGAACGACCCCTGACCTCAAATCCAAGCTTAGACCAACTCCAATCTTGCTTTCTTCGATGTTGCTGACCTTCGTACACTGACTGAGTATTGTCATAGACAAAAAACATAGAGTTTGTATCGGGACTTACAGCACCTAACATCGCCATAAACCATTCATCATAAAAATCTTGAGCTTCATCAATTAAAATGGCTTGATAACGATTTTTGGCGTTCTTTTGAACTAAATCAATAATTTGCCGTCGCATTTCAGGATTTTTATCCCACTCATAAGTATACCCTATGCGATAAGCCCAACTATGAAAAGTTCGACTCTCTACTTTTAAACTCAAGCCTTTTTCTTTTATTATTGAATCAATCCATCCATTCATAAAGCGATTGTAACACAATACCAAAATATCCTTATAACCCTCATCAATTAGTTTTGCCAGACGATTTCGCAATACTAATGACTTGCCAGAACCGGCAACGCCTCGCACTAAAGAATGACCTTTAAGCGAGAAGTTTTTGGCTTTATTCTGTTGTTCGTCTAAATCTTGGCAATTTAATCGCTGATTCAAAGATTGCTCGAAGTTAATCCACTGTTCCACGATGGTTCTCCTTATATTGTTTTTGTTGAGTGCTTTTTATTCAAATTAGCTTACCCACTCTGGATGACATTTACAGTGACAAAAAGTAATAAATAGTGACCAAAAGTAGCAACATCTTAAAAAACGTGCTAAAATCTACCCAGAGTAAGGTGAAAACACAGGCAAAATGCCACAATCCCTACCAGCACAACCTCAAATCTGATACTACTTTAAGAGGATTTAACCCATGACTGCCGAGGAAGCTCTCGCCATTGTCGAAACAGCCCTAGATGAAGACGAACAGTTAAACGACGTGCAAGAGCTAATCTTCAGACAATGTTGGGAAGGCAGACACTCTTATGATGAAATTGCTAATAGTTCCAAATATGATGATGAATATATTAAATCTGCTGGCGCTAAACTCTGGAAACTACTATCAGAAGCTTTTGACGAAAAGGTAAAAAAAAACAATCTTAAATCAGTTCTAAAACGATATTTGCGGCGACACCAAATAACTTTGCATCGCACTCAGGTAATAGGAGTTAACCTCAGTGGTGCTAACTTAAGCGGAGCCAGATTATTGCTCACAAACTTAAGCGAAGCAGATTTTTATCAGACTGATTTAAACAAATCAATTGTAACTGAGGATAATACAGCATCAGATGAAATTGTCAAGGCTGAAAACGATCATAACCAAGGAATTGAATCTCACCCAAAAGAACGGATTTATCACTGGAACGATTTGCGCTTTCGCTGCGAAGAAGAAGTAAAAATAGCCGAAGCGCTCGATCGCACTTCCGTCCTTTTCTTCCCCAACTCCAAAGCCCGCCTCACCACACCCGCAGGGCCGACAAAACCAAGAACCAGATTTTCTCATTTTCCACCAAGGCAAATGGGGAATTCTCGAAATATCGCATCCCGACACAGAAAAAGATGAAACGCGCGATCGCATCTTTGCATCCCACGGCATCTTCACCATCCACTATTGCGAGGCCCACAGGTGCAGTCAAGAACCCGATCGCGTTGTCCGAGAGTTTTTAGACATATTGAGTCAGGGATAGGGCGAGTGATTTTCCAATAAGGGCGATCGCATAGGGCCGAGAAACCGGGTTTTTTACGAAAATAGTTCGTTGTCACCAACAGATTAGGTGAAAAACCAGGTTTCTTTGTCGGAGTGCGTAAGTCCATAAGGGCGATCGAGTCTAATTCTGCAAAACGGGCGATCGCGATCGAGCCAAACTCATTCTCCAGCAGCCTCAGCCGACGCAGCGAATCTATCCGCTACAGCTTTAGCAATTAGCGCCACCTGACTCAGAGGCAAAAACTGAATTTTTTTGACAATATCGTTAATTTCTGGTTGCGAGACTGGATTGCCATCCAAAAAGCTGAGAAACTCTTCCAGAGTATAGCCTGCTCTCGCTGCGAGCTTACCCAAGTTTTCAGTATCGGGAACCGTATCGCCCCTTTCCCAAAGCTGAACAGCAGTCGCAGAAACGCCTAAAAGCTTACCAAACGCTCGTTGACTCATTGTTCCACGAGCAGTTTTGATGATTTCACTAAGTTTTTGTCTATTTTGGATGTTCACAAGTTAAAAGCTACTTGATCGTACCTACAAGTAAACTGGTCTATATCTACATCAACCATACTTCCCAGAAGACTCAGCCGCCGCCGCGAGTCTATCCATCACGGCTCTACCAATCACTGCCAACTCACTAATCGGCATACATTGAATTTTCTTCAGCAGCTCGTTGGTATTGACAGGTTCCGGCATTGGCTTACCTTCGAGATGAGCCATCAACTCTTCCATTGTAAAGCCCGCTTTTGCCGCAATCTGAGTCAAATTTTTCGTATCCGGGAGTACCTGGCCCTTTTCCCAATACTGAACAGCAGACCCAGAGACTCCCAATAGCCTACCAAAAGCGCTAAAACTCAGGTCGCCACGGGCTAGCTTAACAACTTCGCTCAGTTTTTTCCTAGCTTCTGCGTCCACGGTATCAACCACCAGATAACCACAATTCCTAGTTTACAGAACATCAACCATACTTCCCAGAAGCTACAGCCGCAGCAGCCAGTCGCTCCATACCAGCTCGAACAATCACTGCTAAGTCACTCAGTGGCATACATTGAATTTTCTTAAGCAGCTCGTTGGTATCCAGAGGTTCCTGCACCGGCTTGCCTTCGAGGTGAGCCATGAGCTCTTCCATCGTAAAGCCTGCTCTTGTCGCAATCTGAGTCAAATTTTTCGTATCTGGAAGTACCTGCCCCTTTTCCCAATACAAGACAGAAGCAGCAGAAACTCCCAACAGCTTGCCAAAAGCAGTCAGACTCATCGAGCCCCGCGCTAATTTAACAACCTCACTCAGTTTTTTCTTAGCTTCTGCGTCCACGGTATCAGCCACGAGATAACCACAATTCCTAGTTTACTTGTGTACCAACAAATTTACCTGTCTTGCTTGACAGGAGAAGATTTAACAGATATTATTTTAATTAGATTGAAAATCTTAATTTTAATGAAAACCGATTTAGGAGAAATAGCAATGACCAAGAGACGCACTCAAAAAACTCACAAGGCTAGCCGCACCCGTCAAAGCCTTACAGCCTCCGGTTGGCTCAAACCCCAGTGCTGGCAAATCTCCAAAATAGAAGCAGCCGAAGCCCTGAGAATGCCCGTCAACCGCATAGTCAAAGTTTACCCCAAACAACATCAAGTAATAGTCGTTTACCTGAACCAGAAAGGACAAAAATGCAGTTCCTTTTTCAGCTATAGACTGTTTGCCAGATGGGAACAAGAGACGATCGCCACAATTGCCAGTTGTAGAAACCAGCAAGCCCTCGCGCCTCTAGAAATCATTGTACAATACGACCTCGAACATTTCAAGTATCCCGTTCAAAGCGCCGATGCAATTTGGGACGCCCTGCTCCACCACATCCGCCGAGCCATCACAGAACAAAGGCTCAGCCTAGCTTGCGCCTAGTCCCTCATTAACCCCCACCTATATATCGTGGTTAATACTTGGGAAAATCGATTCCTGAGATGGATATTCCTTGCATCTTCTGTACATATCGTCCTTGAGCCGCCACACACTCTCCCATTTTTTGAGCCTGTATAGGTTGACTCCTGGGATCTGGTGACGTGCCTCTATACTCCCATACACCACCACGACCACTATTTATTACTTTTCCATTTTTTTCTAAGATTAACTCTTCTCCGGTAGCATCAATATAGAATTTCCCCTTTTGAAAAGACACGCTGCTAACTGTGATATCTTCCACTCCCTTGTAAGGATTTGCAGGGCCCTTGACAATCTTAATACAGATTATATTATTTTTATGTACAATTTCTCTCCGGGAATTATTGAACATGGTTCCTTGAGAGTAGTAAGTTCCTGTGGGTAGAATTGTAGAATATTGTTGATTACTTTCAGCAGATGACAAGGATGAAATTGATAGAAGAATAGAACTAGCAATTAGTGTTTCGAGTACCCTAAATTTCACTTCCTATTAAACTCCATTAAAAGTGTTTTTTTCGATTCAACACGATCACAGATTATCGAAAAAATCCTCTCTGGTTATCTCTGCTTGCCGAACAATAGTCCTGAGTGTCCCATCCTTTAATGCTCGACCCCCATGTATTGGTACGGGGAGACAAATTGTTCGTGTTATCATTTTTTTCAGGATAACATGGCTGCCGTTTTGCCTATCTTCGGTGAATCCCAAACGCTCTAAAGACCGCACCGCATCTCTGCCTGAAACATTTCTCAATCTATAACTAACTCCAGCAGCAGAGGAACTATCTATAACTATCTCTTGAGTATCTGATATCAAAGAATTGTTATCATCCATTATATTTTGCAAATAACGGATATACTCCTTAGATGAATTTAGTTTTCGGTCTAAGTCAGCATTTTCCTCTTCTAGCTCGTGATTTTCTTCTAAAGCTGAATTTAGTTCTCGATATAAGTCAGAATTTTCTTCTTCTAGCTTGTGATTTTCTTTTAAAGCATAAACTTCAAAATCCCTTGATCCTGCTTTGATCCGCTCTAATTCTGCCCTAGATCCTTCTAGTGCAGCATTGAGTTCATTAATATTAGGTATTGTTTCTAACGGTTGCTCTAGCTGACGAGATTGCTGTTGTATTAAATCTCGATCGCGCTTCAAATCAGCTATTGTCTGATTGAGCGCTTCACTCCGCTGCTTTGCTTCAGATTCTCGCTGAGACGTTTCTTGCCACTCTTGCCATAGTAATTGCAAGTCGTCTTCTAAAGTTTGAGCAGTTTCTTGCTGTTGCTGTTCTTTAAGAGCCAGTTCGCTTTCATAAGATGCAATTTGATTTTCCAGTTCTCTCTTATTTTGCTCCTGTTCTTGCCGATAAGATTCCAGTTCAGCAACAACTCTCTCTCGCTGGTCAGCTAATTCGATAGTTTGCTGGTTTTTCTCTTCTAATTGCAGCTTGATCTGCTGCTTTGCTTCAGATTCTCGTTGAGACGTTTCTTGCAACTTTTGCCGTAGTAATTGCAATTCTTCTAAAGTTTGAGCAGTTTCTTGCTGTTGCTGTTCTTTAAGAGCCAGTTCGCTTTCATAAGATGCAATTTGATTTTCCAGTTCTCTCTTATTTTGCTCCTGTTCTTGCCGATAAGATTCCAGTTCAGCAAGACCTCTCTCTCGCTGGTCAATTAATTCGATAGTTTGCTGGTTTTTCTCTTCTAATTCCAGCTTAATCTGTTGAATTTCCCGCTCTAATTGTTCCCGTTGTTGCTGTGCAAGGTGCTGCTCATTCCGTTTGGCAGATAAAACTACCTCAATAATTATCCACGCGCTCAAACCACTAACGAAAAATAAAGCGACTGTCAATGTGTAAAGAGTCCGGGAACCTGTTCTTTGAAAGGGATTTTTAATCCAATTATTATAATCTTCAATAAATGTCGGCGGTACTCCCCGGACATAGTACACACGACCGATTATTTCTCCTGAGTTAACTCTACCAGTAGGGATGGGTTTACTATCACGAGGTTTAGCATATTGCCGCTCTGCTTGCAGCGGAGGTGGATTTTGTAGTAAGTCGTATGGATGATTTGACAAAGTTGCTAATGAAATTTCCTTTGTCCACTGCTGAGAAGATTTTGATTGATAAAGAATTTGCTCGGATAGGCAATCTTTGGTAGATATTTTGCAATCAGTAACAATCAGCCCAAATAATCCATAGTTGCTGTCTAAAGTTCGCTGCAATTCTCCTATGTTTCCTTGTAATAAGGTATAGGATAGTTTTCCTGGCAGAGTATGAGATAACATATTGAAATCAACTGTTTGCACACGAAAGATTGTGCCATGCCAATAGCTGTTATAATGTCCCCAGTTTTTCCAAGTCCCCAGACTCAAAGAAAATGTCGCGATCAGGGTAAGTCGCCCCAAACTCTTAATCAGCGTAGTCGGGTCGATCCGGGGAAGTTTTTGCTTTATAATGTGCTTCATAAGGTCAACAGCCAAATGAATTTGAGTGAGAATATATCTAATATAACTTCAGCTACATATTATTTGCGCGTTGGCAACAAGAGGCGATCGCAGCCATAAAAACCAGCCGAAACCAGCAAGCCCTCGCGCCTCTAGAAAAAGTTGTACAATACGACCTCGAACATTTCAAGTATCCCGTTCAAAGCGCCGACGCAATTTGGGACGCCCTGCTCCACCACATCCGCCGAGCCATCACAGAACAAAGGCACACCCAAAAATGTGCCTAATTCCCCATCACTCCATCAATTAGTAGAAGCAGCCAACTCAGCCAAACGATCCTGCTGATCCTGAGAAATACAAGTCTGAATAATCGCCTCAATATCCCCTTCCAAAACACTATTGAGCGAGAAATTCTCCCCCAAACGGTGGTCGGTAGCCCGATTATCCTTATAGTTGTAAGTGCGAATCTTCTCCGATCGCGAACCAGTACCAACCTGAGCCAAACGCCGCGACTTCACCTCATCCTGCTGCTCCCGCAACTTAATGTCATAGAGCTTCGCGCGCAAAATCTGCATCGCCCGCTCCTTATTCTGCAACTGACTGCGCTCCTCAGTACAGAAAATCCGAATACCCGTCGGCTTGTGAAACAAATCCGCAGCAGTTTCCACCTTGTTCACGTTTTGGCCGCCAGCGCCGCCCGATCGAGCCGTGCTCATCTCAATATCCTTCGGATCAATGTGAATCTCCACATCATCCACCTCCGGCATCACCGCCACCGTCGCCGTCGAAGTGTGAACCCTGCCGCCCGCCTCAGTCACCGGCACTCGCTGCACCCGGTGCACCCCAGCCTCAAACTTCAGCTTGCTATAAACGCTATCGCCCGTAATTTCCAGAATCACCTCTTTAAAGCCGCCCATGTCCGCCAGCGACTCGCTCACCAATTTCACCTGCCAGCCTTCAGTTTGAGCGTAGCGCGAATACAGCCGCAGCAAATCTCCCGCCCAAATACTAGCCTCATCTCCGCCAGTACCCGCGCGAATTTCCAGCATAATATTCTTGTCATCGTTCGGATCGCGCGGAAGCAGCAACACCTTCAAACGACTTTCCAAATTTTCCAGATTCGACTCAAGTTCCTCAACTTCGAGTCCAGCCATTTCTTGCATTTCGCGATCGCCCGCAGCTTCCTTGAGCACCTGTCGCGCGCCCACCAAATCTTCCTGAGTCGTTTTCCACAGAGCAAAAGTATCTACCACTTCCTCCAAGGACGATCGAGCTTTGGCCACCCGTTGAAACTCATAATTGTCTCTAGCCACATCGGGGTCAGCCATGCGGCGAGTCAACTCATTAAAAGTTTGCTCTACCGACTTCAATTTATCCAGCAAATAAGATTCAGCCATTGTCAGTTGTCCTCCGTCAATCGATTTTAGATTTTAGATTTTAGATTTTAGATTTTAGATTTGAAGAGCAGTTGGAGTAGAATCGCGATCGAACTTAATTGGATTTAACTCAACCGCCTGCTACGGCAAGTCTTCTATCTAAAACCTCCAATCCGAGAGCGGTTCGATTTGAGATGTTTAAATTTAGATTTTTGATTTTAGAACTCAAGAGCAGTTTGGAGAGTATCTCGATCGAACTAAACTGCCCGCTACGGCAAGTCTTTTATCTAAAATCTCAAATCCTATAGCAGTCAGTTATTTGTAGAAAACACTACTCTTAACCGACTGCGGACAAATGACAATCCAGCTACTTCTTCTTTTTCCCTTTAGCAGCAGCCTTAGCAGCATCTGCTTTCGGGTCTTCCATTTTCAGAGGGCCAGAGGAAGCATCTGCCTGCGGCATTTCTACATCTGTCATGCCATATTTCCGCATAAAGCGTTCCACACGACCTTCAGTATCAATAATCTTCTGAGTGCCAGTATAAAAAGGATGATTCCCCGACCAAACATCAACTTGAAGCTTTGGTCTAGTCGAACCAACCGTCATCACGTGTTCCCCGTTGCAAAAAACCTGAGATTCGGGATACCACTCAGGGTGAATGCCATCTTTCGCCATTTTTTTTACTCTCTAATTTTTGACTTTACAACCATTTTAGCTGTCATCGGACTTACGTACCAACAACAGCAGGAATTTTCCGCAATCGTTGGCTGCGAAAGCGCGAATCAGGAATCAGAAATAGACCTTGAAAAAAAGAAGGATGGAATCTGGATAATTTTTCCTTCTTCCCTCTTCCTTCTTCCTTCTTTGCTCGATTACCGCTTCGAGTATTGAGGAGCCTTCCGAGCTTTCCGCAAACCGTACTTTTTCCGCTCTTTGGCCCGCGGGTCGCGAGTCAAATAGCCCTCAGTCTTCAGAGGCTTGCGGTTGTCCGGGTCTAACTGACAAAGCGCTCTAGCGACACCCAAGCGAATCGAGTCAGCTTGACCGGTCAAACCGCCACCTTCGACTTTTACCAAAATGTCGTATTCATTTTCCAGACCCAAAGTTTCCAGAGGAGCCTTAGCCAGTGCCAGATAGGTAGGGTTGAATTGCAGGTACAAATCCCCTTCTTTACCGTTGACAGTCAGTATGCCTGTACCGGGAACCAAACGTACCCGCGCTACTGAACGCTTGCGGCGGCCAGTACCCCAGTAAACGGCGCGGCCGGATGTATCTGTTGCTTGCATTACTCATTTCCTCCCGGAATCGTGTGAACAATTAATTCTTCTGGTTTTTGAGCTTCGTGCGGGTGGTTGGGGCCAGCGTACACCTTTAGCTTAGTAAACAGTTGTCGGCCCAGAGAAGTGTGAGGCAGCATTCCCCGGATAGCTTCTTCGACGATTCTTTCGGGTAAACGTGCTTGCAATTTGGCAAAAGTTTCTGTTTTCATGCCGCCCGGTCTGCCAGAGTGACGGCGGTAGATTTTCTGGGTGCGTTTTTTACCAGTAACAGCGATTTTGTCAGCATTGATGACAATTACGAAGTCGCCGGTATCCATTGAAGGAGTGTAAGTGGGTTTGTGTTTGCCCCGGAGGTATATGGCAACTTCTGTTGCCAGACGGCCCAGGCGCTGGTCGGCAGCATCGACCACGTACCACTTGTGCTCTAGGGAGTCTTGAGTAGGGACGTAAGTTTTGTTCATTGTTAGTTGTCAGTTGTTATTTGTTATTTGTTAGTTTTTCATTGTTAGTTGTCAGTTGTTATTTGTTATTTGTTAGTTGTTTCCAATAACTAATAACCAATAACTAATAACCAATAACTAATAACCAATAACTAATTTTGGCTGAGTATCGTACCAAACATCTGGGGGAAAGGGAAATTCTGAATACCCAACCCGCAGCAGGCATAAACCTCGAGCGGGAGCGGCGTATTTTACCATTTCTCGGCGTTCGTTGACCCAGATATCTGTGAAATTGTCGATCGCCCTTTCCCCGCGACCCACCTGCACCAGCAACCCCACCAGCAGCCGCATCATCCCGTACAGAAACCCGCTCGCTTGAACCTCGATATAGATAAGAGGCCCAGAACGATGACACTCTGCTGCTTGTACGTCCACCCAAGAATGGGGGCGGGCAGACCCCGCGCGGTGAAAAGCCGCCAAGTGATGCCGCCCGATTAGCGGTGTCAAAGCTGCCTGAATCAAAGATTCGTCCACAGGCGCGTGGTAGCAGTGCCAAGCATAAGGACGCACAAACAAATTAGGAATCGGGTCTGTATAAAGGGTGTAGCGATAGCGCCGCCAACTGGCTGAGAACCGAGCGTGCCAGGTAGGTTCCACCTTTGCCGAAGCTCGAATTAAAATATCTTTTGCCAGTCGAGAGTTGAGAACGCTTGCCCAGCGGTGAGCCGGAATTGGGCCGCAGGCGTCAAAATGGGCTACTTGAGCAGCGGCGTGAACTCCTGCGTCAGTTCTCCCGGCAGCGTGCAGCGTTACCGGACGTTGCAGGACAGTCGATATTGCTGTTTCAATTTCTTCTTGTACTGTACGCTGGTTCGGCTGTCGCTGCCAGCCGTGAAAGTTAGTGCCGATGTATTGGATCACTAAAGCAACGCGCTGTATCGATCGGGCATCTTCGATTGGGGATTTTGGATTGTCAGTCATAAATCAAAAATCTCCAACCCAAAATTTCATTAAACCAGTTCAACGATCGCCATTTCGGAATTGTCTCCTTGACGGGGGACAGTTCGCACTACGCGGGTGTAACCCCCGTTGCGCGAGCCGTACCGTTCTGCGGCGGCCTCAAACAAGGCGTGTACTAACTGTTTGTCGTAGATATAGCCCATAGCTTGGCGGCGAGCGGCCAAGGAGCCTTCTTTTGCCAGGGTAATCATTCTGTCCGCTTCTGGGCGCAGCGCTTTGGCGCGGGCGAGAGTGGTAGTGATTTTACCGTGACGGATTAATTCGGTGGTCAGCGAGCGCAACATGGCGCGGCGCTGGTCAGCCGGTTTGTTTAGTTGGGGGACGCGACAGCGGTGGCGCATGGTAATTGGTAATTGGTAATTGGTAATTGGGCGCGGGGATAGATAGTCTGCGAACTCCGGGGGGTGAATTCTGGGTTTTTAAGAACTCACCCACTTAAAATTCCGCACTTTTTTACCCGTTACCCGTTGATTAACTTTTAGCTGATTTTTCCTGCGGCAGGGTAATCCCCAAGCGTTTTTGTAAAGCTTCAATCACTTCTTCTGCGGACTTCTGCCCGAAGTTCTTGATCTCTAGCAAGTCTTCTTGGGTATAATCCAATAAGTCTGCGACTGAGTTGATCTGAGCCCGCTTGAGACAGTTGTAAGCCCGGACTGACAACTGCAATTCTTCGATCGGGATTTGGCTCGTAGGATCGGCCTCACCTGGATACTCTGGTTTGAGAGAATCGTGGGTGATGTCTTTGAGAGGGGCAAACAAATCTACCAGGATGTGTGCAGATTGACTCAGAGCTTCTTGAGGAGTCACGCTGCCATCAGTCCAGATTTCCATAATCAGCCGGTCTTTCTCGGCCGTGCCACCCAACCGAGCATCTTCAACGCTGTAGTTGACTCTGCGAATCGGCATAAAGATGGCGTCAATTTGGAGAAAATCCAAAGCCGACCCATCATCGCGACTGCGGTCTACTGCTCGATATCCGATGCCTTTTTCAATTCTGAATTCCATTTCCAGAACTGAACCGGGGGAGAGAGTCGCAATGTACTGCGATTTATCGATCAATTCCACCTCAGAAGGTAAATCGAATCGATCGGCAGTAACTGTGACTGGCCCCTCAATCCGCAACCTGCCGATTTGCGGCTGCTGGGAATGAGTTTTAAGAACCACCTCTTTCATGTTCAGGAGAATTTCCAGAACATCCTCCCGTACCCCTTCGATCGTGGCAAACTCGTGATTGACACCCGCGATGCGGACTGAAGTTACTGCCGTTCCTTCCAAATTTGACAGCAGCACTCGCCGAAGCGCATTCCCAACCGTTGTTCCCTGACCGCGATCTAGGGGTTCTAGGACAAATTTGCCGTACTGACTGCGGTCTTTGTCAGTGTTAGACTCTATACATTCAATTTGAAACTGCGCCACGGAGTGACCTCCCTTTTCCACTTTGGATTTTTGATTTTGGATTTTAGATTGCAGAGCATACCCCTGAACGGATTTCGGATTTTGGACGGACGGGGCAACAGTTGAAACCATTATTAGTTTTTGATTTTAAGCAGTTAACCATTATCCAAAATCTAAAATCTAAAATCTCAAATCGTTTTAGACTCTACGCCGCTTGGGAGGGCGACAGCCGTTGTGAGGAATCGGGGTAACATCTCTAATCAGGGTAATTTCCAGTCCCGCCCCTTGCAGAGCCCGAATTGCAGTTTCTCGACCTGCTCCGGGCCCGCTCACCATTACTTCTATTTGGCGCATTCCTTGGTCGTTGGCCCTGCGGGCTGCACTTTCTGCTGCTGTTTGAGCTGCAAAGGGAGTCCCTTTTTTCGCTCCTTTAAAGCCGCTGGAACCTGCTGATGCCCAGGATATTACTTCCCCGTTGAGGTCGGTAATAGTCACAATCGTATTGTTGAAGGTAGACTGGATGTAGCCTACCCCATTGGGTACATTCCGTTTCTGTTTTTTTGCACCAGATTTCTTGCCTGTTTGTTGTCGCGCCATATTAGTCTCTTTAACGTTTCTCTCAACTAATGTCCCGAAGCGCTAGGAGCCAGCAGCCCCCAGCGTAGTTTTTCCAAAAAGAAGTTACTTCTTGGAAGGTGCCTTTTTCTTGCCCGCCACTGTTCGGCGAACGCCGCGACGGGTTCTGGCGTTGGTACGGGTTCGTTGGCCCCGCACAGGCAGACCCAAACGGTGACGCCTACCACGGTAAGTCCCGATATCCATCAGGCGCTTGATGTTCATTGACTCCCAGCGCCGGAGGTCTCCTTCGATTTGGTAGGTGCTTTCTACATGAGCCCGCAGAAGTGTCACGTCGGCCTCTGTTAAATCCTTGACGCGAGTGTCGGGATTTACGCCTGTTGCAGCGATTATTTTTTGGGCCCGCGACAGGCCTATTCCGAAAATGTATGTCAGACCTATTTCGACGCGCTTATCGCGTGGAAGGTCTACCCCGGCAATCCGTGCCACACTTTTGTCTCCCTAATTTTCCTGTTTGGCTACAATGTTGAATGAGGCGGCACCTGCGTGCAGCGCCCAATCTTGCTGTTGTCTAACCTTGGCGCTGTTTGTGTTTTGGGTTAGTGCATATCACCATCACTCGACCGCGACGGCGGATGACGCGACATTTTTCACAAATCTTTTTGACAGATGCTCGAACTTTCATCTTTCTTCCTGCCTGGAGAACCCCGCTCTACCGGAACTCAGCCACGCTGGCCCGTAGAGCGGTGGGAGGAGAGGCTGGGCAAGGTGTAGGCCTCTCCTCGATTAAATTGTATAAAGTACGGGTTGTTTATTGAAGGAGCCCGCTTGCACCCACTCCCTTTGTTGGGGTCAAATTCGCTTGCACCCAAATTTGGGCGATCGATACTTTTACCGCGTAGCAGTCACTTAGCCCTCTACGCTGGTGGGTTGTTGACGCCCTTCTCGCCAACACTACAAACGTAGCATTATAGCATAAATTTGAAGCTTTTTACCAAGTTCTCTCTAATAAAACTTAAAATTAGTTTTTAGAAAGTTTTATCTAAGCCTATTTTTTCCGAAGGCGATATGTAATTCTGCCTTTGGTCAAGTCGTAGGGAGTTAATTCGACCTTGACGCGATCGCCGGGCAAAATCTTGATGTAGTTGCGACGAATCTTGCCGGAAATGTGAGCTAGCACGTTAAACCCATTATCTAGGTCAACGCGAAACATCGCATTGGGAAGAGATTCCGTCACTGTCCCTTCCATTTCAATTAAATCTTGCTTAGACAATTTGGTATTTACCTCAATTTTACATTTGATTAACTAGGAGTATCCCGGTATTGGCTTCAAAACCTATTTACCAACTAAGGATCTGCCGATTTTAGATTTTAGATGCTTCGACTTCGCAAGCGAACAAGTTTTAGATTTTAGATTGACTCCACAGAGGCATCAAATGAGCAGAAACTGCGGTCTAAAATCAGGGTTTGCGACGATGATTGTCGGTGGCTTGTATCCGTTTTGGGCGGGTCTAAGGCGAACGGGGCAATAATTCGGGCGACTCGATCGAATGCTTGACTCTAATTAACTTCTTGCTTCAGCTTTACTTGAGTAAAGTTGTGGCAAGTATAATCGAGTTCAATCCTGTTTCTAACAACCCTCACAAAACCCGATCGCACACAAAGCTCCTAGTTAACATATCTTAGCAAAATTTGGTGAGTAACAAGCTCTATTGAGAGGGTTCAAGAGTCGCCAGAGAGGGCTTGTTGCAGTTCAGCAGTGACTAATCCCATATCGCGATCGCCATCAACCGCAACTAACTGTTCGCGAGCGCTATAAAACTCAATCAAAGGCTCAGTTTGTTCGCGATAAACTTGCAACCGGCGGCGGATCGTCTCCTCATTGTCATCCTGGCGACCCCGCGACAATAGGCGAGTCACCAAAACATTATCAGGTACGTCCAAATTGACAGCTCTGATATCGCAGTCCTTACCAGACGTACTTCCCTCTACACCAACATCACAGAGCAGTTTGTCAAAAAACGCTGCCTGTGCCACAGTGCGGGGAAAGCCGTCGAGAATCCAGCCTGCACTTGCATCTGGTTGATTCATGCGTTCTTGGACGATATCCATCAATAACTGGTCGGGAACCAACTCACCAGCATCCATGTAGGCTTTCGCCTGTAGACCCAAGGCTGTTTTCGCCACCACGCAGGCGCGTAGAATGTCACCAGTAGAAATGTGCGGTATTTTCCAGAGAGCGGCTAATATTTGAGCCTGAGTTCCCTTACCTGCCCCTGGAGGCCCCATAAAAATCAGTTGCATTGCGATTACTTCACCATTCCTTCATATCTTTGGGAGATGACGTAAGTTTGAATTTGCTTAGCAGTTTCGATCGCGACACCCACTAGAATTAGCAGGGAAGTTGCACCAAAACCTCTAAAAGTTTGCACGCCGATCGCACTTTCTACAGCCGTTGGTACAATAGCCACCAGACCGAGAAATATCGCGCCCAAGAAAGTCAAACGGTTCAAAACCTTCTCCACATAATCGCTCGTTTTCTGACCCGGACGAATGCCAGGAATACTAGCGCCCATTTTCTTCAAGTTCTGAGACATATCTACAGGGTTGACAATCAACGAAGCGTAGAAATAGCTGAAGAACAGAATCAAAGTCAGATAAAACAGCGCGTAAGCCCAAGGCGCAGGCCCGTTAGGACTCAAAACATTAGCAACTTCAACCAAAAATGGGTTATTCAGAGACTGAGCGAGGAAAGAAGGCACAATCAACACCGAAGATGCAAAAATAATCGGCATCACTCCGCCTTGATTCAAGCGCAGGGGCAGATAGCTGCGACTCTCCCGATAAACCTTGCGTCCGACTTGGCGGCGGGCAGAAATAATCGGAATACGGCGAGTACCTTCCTGAACAAAAACAATCCCGACAATCGTCACCAAAAATACCAGCAGCAGAACCACTACGCGACCGACAATCGCGTTATCGCCACTTTGGGCCAACTCAAAAGTTTGTCCCAAAGAGCGCGGCAAAACCGACACAATGTTGATAAATATCAGCAACGACGCTCCGTTCCCGATGCCTCGTTCCGTCACCAATTCCGATATCCACATGACAAACATCGACCCAGCAGTCAGGGCCAAAGCAGTTTGTGCTATGAATAAGGGCGCTGGAGCTTGAGCAAAAGGGCTGACCCAAATCGCAATGCCAATGCTTTGCAGAATTGCCCAGCCCAAAGAAACGTAGCGAGTAATTTGAGATATCTTGCGCCGCCCCGCTTCTCCTTCATTTTTCTGCAAATCTTCTAAACTTGGCAGAGCCGCGGTTAGAAGTTGCACGATAATTGAAGCATTGATGTAGGGCAAAATCCCCAGCGCAAAAATCCCCAATGCTGACAGGCCGCCTCCTGAAAACAAGTCCAAAAAGCCAATTAAAGGGCTATTTTGGACGTTTTGGGCAAAGGCAGCTCGATCGATGCCGGGGACTGGCAAGTGGACACCCAGACGCACTAAAATCAATAAGCCAAGGGTTACGAGGATACGGCCCCGCAAACCTGCTGCTTGAGCCATCTGCATGAATGTCTCTTGTGCAGTTGGCGCTTTCTCTCTACTAACGTCCATAGTTACGATTTGGGATTTTAGATTTGGGATTTTCGACTAAATCATTTTCTGATAGCAAACTTGAGGATTTGAGATTTGGACTTCTTCTCAAACCTCAAATCTTCAGGCAATTAATTCGCAATTTCCGCCTGCGGCTTCAATTTTGGTGCGAGCACCTGCGGTAAAAGCCTTGGCGCGCACTTGCAGGGGCACATTTAGTTCGCCATCTCCTAAGATTTTCAGCGGGCCATTGTCAGCGGTGACAATTTTTGCTTGAAGCAAAGAGGTGAGAGTAACTTCTGTGTTTGCTGGCAGCGATGCTAATTTACTTACATTAATGGTAGTGTACTCTTTGCGGTTCACTAAAGGGAAGCTTTTGAGCTTGGGCAGGCGGCGGTAGAGAGGATTTTGGCCGCCTTCAAAACCCGGTCTAGTGCCGCTACCGGCTCTAGATTTTTGACCGCGCATCCCTTTACCGGAGCTCGCGCCTTGACCGGCAGAAATACCTCTGCCTAAGCGTCGCCGGCGCTTTTGGGAGCCTGCTTTGGGTCGGGCGTCTTGCAATCTCATAGTTTTAGTAATTGGTAATTGGTAATTGGTATTTAGAGAGCCGGCGCGCAGTAGTTTTGAGTGCGTGAGTTTTGAGTTGCGGATTTTTTTGATTCTCAACGCCAGCACTTAACACTCAAAACTGACAGTTTGCCATTCCCTATGCCCTAACCGTAGAGGTTTTCTACTGGGATTCCGCGTTCTTGAGCAACTTCGGACAAGGTGCGGAGGGTGGAGAGGGCGTTGACTGCAGCTCGGGCGTTGTTCAATGGGTTTCCAGAACCTAGCTGTTTGGCTAAGATGTTGCGGACTCCTGCTAGTTCGAGAACTGTTCGGACTGCTCCCCCTGCAATTACGCCTGTTCCGGCTGCGGCCGGACGCATCATGACTTTGGCTCCGCCGCCTGCACCGTTGATGGGGTGAGGGATGGAGTTTGCTTTGGTGAGGGGGACTTCAATGAGGTGTTTTTTGCCGTCAGCGACGCCTTTTTTCACTGCACCGATGACGTCGCTAGCTTTGCCGACTCCCACTCCAACTTGACCGCGTTCGTTGCCGATAATGACTATGGCGCGGAAGCTGAGTTTTTTACCGCCTTTGACTACTTTAGTAACGCGACGAATCTGAACAACTCTTTCTTGCCATTCGGATTCTTTTTCGCGTCCTTTGTTGTTGCTGCTGCTTTTTTTCTTGGTGCGCTGTTCTTTTTGTTCTGCCATAGTTTTGTCTTGGGGAATTGAGGATTAGTAACTGGTAGTCTGCAATGAGGAATTAACTATTAGGAATTAAGAATTTTATTGCTTCTTTCTTCCTTCTTCCTTCTTCATTCTTCCTTTTTCCTTCTTCCTAAAAGTCTAACCCGGCTTCGCGAGCTGCATCTGCGAGGGCTTTAACGCGACCGTGGTAGAGGTTGCCTCCGCGATCGAACACGACTTTGACTATGCCAGCGCTGGAACAGCGTTTGGCAATCAACTGACCGACTTTGGTGCTGGCGCTGCAGTTGTTGCCAGAACTGAGTTCGGCTTTCAATTCTGGATCTAGGGTTGACGCGGCTGCCAAAGTGTGCTGGGCTGTGTCGTCGATTACTTGGGCGTAGATGTGCTGGTCCGATCGAAATACCGCTAATCTGGGACGCTCGGCGGTGCCGAACACCTTGCGCCGCACGCGGCGGTGTCTGCGGTGGACTGATTCTTTGCGAGTAAGCTTCATGTTTACTTCTTACCTGTTTTGCCTGTTTTACCAGCTTTGCGCCGGATGACTTCGCCGCTGTAACGAATGCCTTTACCTTTGTAGACTTCAGGCGGACGCACAGCGCGGATGCGGGCTGCTGTGTTACCTACGAGTTCTTTGTCAATGCCGGAGACAATGACGTTGGTGTTGCCTTCAACTGCCATTGTGATGCCTTCTGGAGGGGGCATTTCAACTGGCTTGCTGTAACCGACGTTTAAAATCAGGTTCCGTCCTTGAACCTGTGCCCGATAACCTGTGCCGACAATTTCCAGACGGCGCTGAAAACCTTCTGATACACCTTCGACCATGTTGGCGACTAGGGTGCGGCACAAGCCGTGCAGTTGTCTGGCGACGCGAGATTCGTCTCGGCGGGTAACGAGTAAAGTCTCGCCTTCGAGTCCCATGAGGATTTCTGCTGGTATCACTCTGGAAAGTTCACCTTTTGGGCCTTTGACGGCTACTTTTTGGCCGTCTAGGGTGATGGTGACTTTAGTGGGAATGCTAATCGGACGCTTGCCAATTCGCGACATATTTTTTGTCCTTTGTTTTTAGTGATTAGTGCTTGATTGTTAGTCTTTAGTTATTAGTTTTGAGCGATCGATTCTGGAGTTTGTTGCCAATAATCGGCGACTAATGACCCGCAAGAAACGGGTACTGTGCCCCGATACTTTTGAGTTGATGCTCCCAAAATGTTAGATTTTTGTTGAAACTCTCAGATTCACTGCGCTGGAGCGTCAATCTAAAATCTAAAATCTAAAATCGACTGACTAATGACTACCAAACATAACAAAGCACTTCTCCGCCCAAACCTTGGCGTCGGGCTTCTCTATCGGTCATAATGCCGCTGGAGGTGGAGATAATGGCGATGCCAATTCCGCCTAATACTCGGGGCAATTCTTTACGGTTCGAGTAAACGCGAAGTCCTGGTTTGCTGACTCGCTTAAGTGCGGTGATAATGGGCTTGCGAGTTTTACCTTTGTACTTTAGAGAAAGCACTATAGTTCGCTTGACCCCTTCTGGTTCTGCTTCTTCAAATTCGCTGATAAAGCCTTCATTTTTGAGGACTTGGGCGATGCTACGGGTCATTTTTGTAGCTGGAATTTGTGTTGTCTGGTGGCGCGCCATGCAAGAATTGCGAATGCGCGTCAACATATCTGCTATGGTATCGTTAGCTGCCATCTTTTGCTTCTTACTCTAGTGCTTAGTTGTCCCGGAACGGCATTCCCATTTCTTTAAGCAAAGCGCGTCCTTCTTCGTCGGTTTTTGCTGTGGTGATAATTGAAATGTCCATGCCTCGAATTTGATCGATGCTGTCATATTCTATTTCTGGAAAGATGAGCTGTTCTCTCAGGCCCAAGCTGTAGTTGCCGCGACCATCGAAGCTTTTGGGGCTGATGCCGCGGAAGTCGCGGATGCGGGGTAGTGCGAGGTTGATCAGCCGATCGAGAAAATCATACATCCGATCGGCGCGTAGCGTCACCATCACGCCGACTGGTACTCCTTTGCGGATTTTGAAGCCTGCGATCGCTTTTTTCGCCCGCGTCACCACTGGTTTTTGTCCGGTGATGATGCCAATTTCGTTGATGGATGAATCTAGTGCCTTAGCATTTTGAGATGCTTCTCCCAAACCGCGGTTCACGGTGACTTTGACGAGTTTGGGAACCTGATGGATATTAGTATATTTAAACTGATCCATCAGTTTGGGAACGATTTTTCCTTGATAAAGAACTTTGAGTTTGTCCGGCATAGTTTTTGTGTTTCGTTAACTGTCCCTGGGCTTGGTCAGGGAATTGTTCTTTGTCAGTTGTTAGTTGTCAGTTGTCAGTTGTCTTTTAAGGACTAAGGACTAAGGACTAAGGACTGATGACTAATTATCGAGGATTTCTCCGGTTTTTTTGAGTTGTCGCAGTTTGCGGCCGTCTTCACTAAATGTATAGCAGACGCGGCTGGCGATTTTCTCTTTTTCGGAATAGTGCATGACATTTGAGCTGTGAATGGGAGCCTCAAAGGTGACTATTTTCCCGGATTCTCCCTCTTGCTGGGGCTTGACGTGCTTGGTTCGGATATTTACGCCTTTAACAATTACTTTGCTGACTTTGGGATATGTCTTGAGGATTTCTCCGACTTTTCCTTTTTCTTTGCCAGTAATTATTTGCACGGTGTCGCCTGCTTTGACGTGCATTCTGTAGCGCTGCGGTTCGCTAGTTGCTTTACCCTTTTTTCCGTACATTTTAAAGTACCTCCGGGGCTAAGGAAATGATTTTAGTAAAGTTTTTGTCGCGCAATTCGCGGGCGACGGGGCCGAAAACGCGAGTGCCTTTGGGGTTGCCTTCTGGATTGATGATGACGGCGGCGTTGTCGTCAAAACGAATGCTCATGCCGCTGTCGCGACGCAAGCCTTTGCGGGTTCTGACAATGACGGCTCTGACGACATCGGATTTTTTGACTGCCATATTGGGGATGGCGTCTTTGACGACGGCAATGATGACATCGCCGACTCCGCCGTAGCGACGGTTGCCGCCTCCCAATACGCGGATGCACATTAGTTTGCGGGCTCCGCTATTGTCGGCGACATTGAGGTATGTCTGGGGTTGAATCATGGTGATTGGGGAAAAGGTAGTTTGATGCTTGCTAACTGCTAACTGTGAATTGCTAATGGATGGTCGATCGAGCTCGATCGCCGATCGCGCTTTTGAGCAATCCAGAATTAACTGTTAGCCATTTTTTGCACCGAAAATCTCAGCAACCGTCCAGCGTTTGGTTTTGCTCAAGGGGCGAGTTTCAGTGATGCGGACGCGATCGCCTGGTTTGCACTGATTTTCTTCGTCGTGAGCTTTGTACCGCTTGGTGCGGACTACGATTTTGCCGTACTTACTGTGGGAGGAGCGGTTTTCGATCGCTACTACGACGGTTTTGTCCATCTTGTCGCTGACTACTACGCCAACTCGTTCTTTAACTGCCATAGCTATCTATCTTTAATTGTGCAATTGAGTTTTTTTGAACTACTGTGCGAGCTTCGGCTGCTGCTTACTCGGGGCTGACTGCGGTTGCAGCTTGCTGTGCGTCGGCTGCTTTCGATGCGGCTTTTTCGGCTTTAGCTTGAGCGTCGGC
Source organism: Microcoleus sp. B4-D4 (assembly GCF_036705185.1). Lineage (NCBI taxonomy): Bacteria > Bacillati > Cyanobacteriota > Cyanophyceae > Oscillatoriales > Microcoleaceae > Microcoleus > Microcoleus sp. B4-D4. Next base: position 72,498 of record NZ_JAUBTX010000024.1, read on the forward strand.
TGCGATTTGGCGCTCGCGTTCAACTGTCATTAATTGAGCCAGCCGATGTTTGGCGTGCTTGAACAGGTGAGGCTTTTCCAGGCGGCCGGTAGCTTGCTGGAGCCGCAGATCCATGAGTTGGCGCTTGACGGCTAAAATTTGCTCTGCTACTGCTGCATCGCTTAATTCTCTAGCTTCTTTAATCTTGGTCAAAGACATAATTCTGTGCTTTATCGTGAGCGATCGAAAGAGTGAAGACTTAATTGTCTAGATGCTGAAGGTCGAAGGAAAGAAAAGTTATGAATTGCCGATTTTAAATTGCTGTCGCCCTTTAAAATTCAGACCAATGCCGACCTAACTCTACCTTCGATTTTCGCTAGGACTGGCCTTCTTCGCGGCTGATGAACTTGGTTTTAATCGGTAATTTGAAAGATGCCAAACGCATTGCTTCGCGGGCTGTTTCTTCGGCTACACCGCCAATTTCAAACATGATCCGGCCTGGTTTGACGACGGCTACCCAAAACTCCGGCGCGCCTTTACCAGAACCCATCCGGGTTTCTGCTGCGCGCTGGGTGACTGGTTTGTCGGGAAAAATGCGAATCCAGATTTTACCGCCCCGGCGGATATAGCGGGTCATGGCGCGCCGTCCGGCTTCGATTTGGCGGGAGGTTATCCAGGCGGGTTCGACGGCTTGGAGCGCGAAGTCGCCAAAGCTAACTGTGTTGCCGCGGGTGGATTGACCGCTCATTCGCCCGCGCTGTTGTTTGCGGAATTTTGTTCTTTTAGGGCTTAACATGGCTTTGGGAGTTGGGATTTTGGTATTTGGTAATTGGTAATTGGCAATTGGTAATTGGCAATTGGTTTTAAATGACAATTGACCATTGACAACTAACAGTTAACAATTAGCTAGCCTTCGTTCGATCGATCTTCAAAGTTCTGGCGACGGCGCTTTTGCTTAGTCCGGGGCACTGCTGCATTTGGTGCAGATTCTTGTTCTTGTCCGGGAATAATTTCGCCTTTGAAAACCCAAACTTTAATGCCCAGAATACCGTAGATGGTTTGAGCGGTGCAGTAGGAGTAGTCGATGTCGGCCCGCAGCGTGTGCAAGGGGACTCGGCCTTCGCGCGTCCATTCGGTACGGGCGATTTCTGCGCCGTTTAGCCGTCCGCTGACTTGAATTTTGATGCCTTGGATGCCGACTTTTTGGGCGCGGGTGATTGCTTGGCGGACTACTCGGCGGAAGGATACGCGCCGTTCTAGTTGCTGGGCAATGTATTCTGCGATCAGTGTGGCATCGGCGTCTACGCGCTGAACTTCGACGACGTTGATGCGAATTTGGCGGTTGTTACCGATTAGCTGTTGCAAACCGACGCGCAAGGTTTCGATACCTGCTCCGCCGCGGCCTACGACAACGCCCGGTCTGGCGGTGAAGACTTCTAGGTCGATTTGATCGGCTTTCCGTTCAATTCTGACTGAGGAAATGCCAGCATTGCTGAGGGTTTTGCGGACGTACTTGCGGATTTTGTAGTCTTCTTGCAAGAGTTCTGGATAGTTCTTCGGGTCAGCAAACCAGCGAGAGCGGTGCTCTTGGGTAATGCCGAGACGAAAACCAATTGGATGTATTTTTTGGCCCATAATATTTGATTAGTTAATTGGGAAAAAGGTAATTGGTAACTGGGAATAAGTTCGAGGGAAGTCGGAAGAAGGAAGATGTAAAAAACAACTGTCTGCGACTCCGTGATTTCCGTGCTTTGAGGAAAAGGTAATTGGCGATCGCCTATTTTTTCAACTTTAAGCTGTTTATTACCTATTACGTTTTTCCTAGGTTTAGTCTTCTAGGATCGGAGCAACTATTACGGTGATGTGACAAGTTGGCTTGCGGATTTGGTAGGCGCGACCTTGAGCGCGGGGTCTGAAGCGCTTGAGGACTGGGCCTTGGTCTGCGTAAGCTTGAGAGACTACTAGCTTACTTTTGTCTAATCCTGCGTTGTGTTCGGCGTTGGCTACTGCCGATCGCAAAACTTTGACGATCGGTTCGCAGGCGCGGTAGGGCATGAATTCGAGTAAAATCAGGGCTTCTTGGTAGCTTTTGCCGCGAATTTGGTCGAGGACTCGGCGTACTTTGAAGGGGGATGACCGAATGTAACGGGCGATCGCCTTAATTTCGGATGTGGTATCTATAACCATTTCGATTTGGGTAAGTTGGTAATTGGTAATTGGGAAAAAGGTAATTGGTAATTGGGAAAAACTTTTTCCAGTTACCTATTACCTGTCACCTAATTTGGCTATCTTTTTGCCTTTTTATCGCTGTGACCTCTAAAGGTGCGAGTGGGGGAGAATTCTCCGAGTTTGTGACCTACCATTTGGTCGGTGAGGTAGACTGGGACGTGCTGTCTGCCGTTATGAACTGCGATCGTGTGACCTACCATTTGAGGCAGGATTGTGGAAGAGCGCGACCAAGTTTTAATTACTTGTTTTTTGCCTTCGGCGTTGAGTTTTTCAATTTTTGTAAGCAGGTGATCTGCTACAAAGGGGCCTTTTTTTAGCGATCGAGACATGGTTTTGGTAATTAGTAATTAGTAGTTGGAATTGAATTTGGAAGAAAGTTGCAGGAATAAAAGAGCACGGAAAACTTTTTCGTTGTTCCTTCTTCCTTCTTCCTTCTCCCTTCTTCCTTCTTCCTTCTTCCTTAACTTTGTCTGCCGCCCTTGCCGCGCTTGGAAGATTTGCGGCGGCGACGGACGATTAAAGAGTCGCTGCGCTTTTTCTTTTTTCGAGTTTTGGCACCCAATGCTGGTTTACCCCAAGGTGTGACGGGCCCAGAGCGTCCGATGGGCGCTCTGCCTTCGCCACCGCCGTGCGGGTGATCTACCGGGTTCATGACGCTACCGCGAACGGTTGGTCTGCGGCCTTTCCAGCGGGTGCGGCCTGCTTTACCGAGGCTGATGTTTCTAGCGTCTGTGTTGCCAACTTGACCGATGGTGGCGTAGCAGTCGGCGCGGACTTTGCGCTGTTCGCCGGAGGGCAGTTTGAGGGTGACGTAGGTACCTTCTTTTGCCATTAGCTGAGCGCTGGAGCCTGCGGAACGGACGATTTGTCCGCCTTTTCCGGGTACTAGCTCTACGTTGTGGATGCTGGTACCGAGGGGGATGTTTTTCAGGGGTAGGGCGTTGCCGATTTCGATCGGCGCGTCTGGGCCTGAGACTATTACTGTACCGACGGTTAAGTTGAGCGGGTGCAGGATGTACCGTTTTTCGCCATCTTTGTAGAATACAAGGGCGATGCGGGCGTTGCGGTTGGGGTCATATTCGATCGACTTGACGGTAGCAGGAATGCTGTGTTTGTCGCGCCGGAAGTCGATGTCTCTATAAAGCCGTTTGTGACCGCCTCCCCGGTGGCGACAGGTGATGACGCCTCGGTTGTTGCGGCCTTGTTTGGTGTGCTTGTTGCTGGTTAGAGACTTTTCGGGTTCTGACGTGGTAATTTCAGCAAAGTCCGAGACAGTTTTTTCTCGGGTGCTGGATGTATAAGGTCGGTAAGAACGAATGCCCATAATCGATTTTAGATTTTAGATTTTAGACTTGGGATTTTAGATTTTAGATTTGGGATTTTAGATTTGGGATGATCTGTTAACTTTGCTGTTTCCTGGATTGGGAATTTGCACGAGCTAACTGCAATCTAAAATCTAAAATCTAAAATCTAAAATCCAAAATTGGCTAAACTTCTGGGAATAGCAGTTTGCGGATCGACTCTCCGTCTAGCAAAGTGACGGTTGCTCGCTTGTAACAAGGTTTAAAGCCGACGAATTTACCAACTCGACGCTTTTTGCGCGGCGGGTTTTGGGTGTTTACGCCGATGACTTTCACCTTAAATAGCTCTTCGATGGCTGCTTTGATTTGAGGCTTGGTCGCTTTGGGGGCTACGTCGAATGTAAATTGATTTAATTCCATCATTCTGGTAGCTTTCTCGGTGAGAATCGGACGCTGGATCAAATCTGCGTAGTCGCGGGGGTCGATTTTACTCACCGTAAATCTCCTGAATTTTTGTGATGGCGGTAGAGGTGACAATGATTTTGTCAGCCGCGAGAACGTCGTAAACGTTCAGGGAAGTTGCCAAGATGACGTTGACTAATTCGATGTTGCGTCCTGACAAATAGACGTTTAGTTGCGGTTCTGGCAAGATTAACAGAACTTTTTTATTTGGGTCGATGCCCCAACGGGCGATCGCGCTCAGCAATTCTTTGCTTTTCGGTCTCGGAAATTGCTCTGCAAATTCTTCAACCACAATCATGTCTTCGGTGCGACTTTGGAATGCTGTCCGCAAAGCGAGACGGCGTTCCTTTTTGTTCATTTTGACTTCAAAGTCTCTGGGTTTTGGCCCGAATATGACACCGCCGCCCCGCCACAGCGGAGAACGGATCGAACCTGCTCTGGCTCGACCGGTGCCTTTTTGACGCCAAGGTTTGCGACCGCCACCTCTAACTTCCGATCGAGTTTTGGTGCAAGCATTTCCTTGACGGGCGTTATTCAGTTGCCGCGTCAATGCTCTGTGAACGATGTGAGACGCATTTTCTTCTTTGGCTACGCGCAGTTCTAAAGTTGTTTCCCCAACTTCTTCGCCTTGCCAATTTCGCACTACACAATTAACCATATCTTTTGTCCTTTGTCTGTTGTTAGTTGTCTGTTTTTTAGTTGTCGCTTTGTCGCTTTGTCGCTTTGTCGCTTTGTCGCTTTGTCAGCTTTAAGTTTTTGGCTCTTAGTTCTTCTTGCTACTCGCCCGCCAACCACTATCTACTGACTGCTGACTGCTGACTGCTGACTGCTGACTAACGTCCTACTTTTTTCTCAGGCACAACATTGACTAAGGCGCCAGGTTTGCCGGGAACTGCTCCCTTAATTAGCAACAAATTCTGCTCTGCATCCACCCGGACAATTGTGAGTTTGCGGACGGTGACTTGAACGTTGCCCATACGTCCCGCCATTTTTTTACCGGGATAGACGCGGCCAGGAGTTGTTCCAGGTCCGATCGATCCAGGTTCGCGGTGATTTTTGGAACCGTGAGACATAGGGCCTCGTTTGAAGTTGTGGCGCTTTTGAAAGCCTGCAAAACCTTTACCGATGCTTGTACCGGTGACATCTACTATTTGTCCCGGTGTAAAGCTATCTGCTTTTAGTTGTTGACCTAATTCAAAGGAACTGGTGTCTTCCAAGCGGTATTCCTGCAAGTGGCGCAATGGAGTCGCCCCCGACTTGGCAAGGTGTCCCAATTCTGGCTTGTTGAGAGCCTTCGGCTTGACATCGCTGTATCCAACTTGAACGGCACCGTAGCCGTCAGTTTGTTTTGTTTTGATTTGAGTTACTGTACAAGGCCCTGCTTGTATGACGGTGACGGGGATTGCTCTCCCTTCTTCGTCAAACACTTGAGTCATGCCTAGTTTTGTACCTAGAATGCCTACAGACACGGATTTTTTCCTTTTATTTACGCAAGAGGTTTCGGATTGAGATTTTTTTTACGTCAATCCGCTTGCTCTTGTGCAGAAACATTTATTTCAGTGTTCCTGCAATTAACTGTTATCAACCAACAGCTTTCCTCGGTGTTTAAAATTTGAGTTTTAAATTTGGGAGCGAGCTTGTGGAAGTCTTGCAAGGGTTGAGATGCGCGGCTTTTTACCCGATCGCTCTCCGAGTCTTGTCTCGGTCTTGCTTGTTTGCGCCAGGACTTGAGCGGCAAGCTACTCAGTATCCTTAACGGCGACAATTCACAATAGTATATGAAGTGTTTGCCGTTTGTCAAGGCCGCGAGCATAAGTTGATGAATTAACCACTGGTGGCCGGAAACCGGAATTTTTTTAACGACAATACTTTGGTCAAACCCTCAATCAGATTGAAAAACCCGGTTTTTTGATTCGGATCGTCCCGGACTAAACTTTTCGCCTCAGCTTGAGGATTTATAATACTCCAAGCTCGCAATTGGCGATCGACCACATTTAAAACAGCAGGCAAGACAAATTTATGGGACTGATTACGACTGGTTCGGATATGATTCGGGATTTGGAAAAGTCGGGGTCGCTCGCCCTGTACGTTCCTTTAGAGGGAGGATTTGAGGGCCGTTACCTGCGGCGGCTGAGGGCTGCGGGCTACGGTGCCCATACGATTACGGCGCGGGGCTTGGGCGATTTGGCGATGTATTTGACGGGGGTTCACGGGGTGCGGCCGCCGCATTTGGGCAAAAAAACTACTGGCAATGAAGGGGCTGTCGGTTATACCTACTACCTGCCGCCGATGTTGAAAACTCAATTAGACAATTTGCCGCCGAAAGCAAAAGGACTGGTGCTGTGGATTATTGAAGGGCAGGTTTTGTCGAGTCAGGAAGTTGAGTATTTGACTGTTTTGCCGACGTTAGAACCGCGAGTTAAAATAGCAGTGGAGATGGGGGGCGATCGAGCTTTTAGCTGGAAGCCGCTTACAGAAGCTTTAGTTACAGCTTAAATTCTGCTATTGGCGATCGCAAATCAACTAAAAAACGCAGCGAGCAACGAAAGCTCAATAGCTTCGGCTCGCTGGTTTTCTTCTTTTTTGGAAAAACTTTAATTAACAGGAAAATCTTATGCTTCAGAACCGCGATTATACAATCATCATTGACAAAAGCGGCAGTATGTACACCAAAGATCGGACTGGCGGTAAAAGTCGGTGGGCGCTGATCCAAGAATCGACGATCGCCCTAGCGAATAAATGCGAAGAACTTGACCCAGACGGCATCACCGTTTATGTATTTTCCGGTCGTTTTAAGCGCTACGACAACGTAACATCAGCTAAAGTCTTGCAAATATTCCAAGAAAACGAACCTTCGGGGAATACAAATTTAGCTGCGGTACTGCTAGACGCTCTAAACAGTTATTTTCAGCGCAAAGCATCCGGTAAGACCAAGCAAAATGGGGAAACAATATTAGTGGTAACGGACGGTGAACCCGACGATCGCAAAGAAGTGATGAAAACGATTATAGAGGCTTCGCGGAAGATCGATCGAGATGAAGAGTTAGCAATTTCTTTCATTCAAGTAGGGAATGCGCCGGAAGCTACTAAATTTCTCAAAATATTAGATGACGAACTACAAAGCGCTGGGGCTAAATTTGATATCGTTGATACTGTGACGATGGACGATCTTGAAGACATGACACTGACGGAAGTATTGTTAAATGCAATCACTGATTGAAGAATCGGGGAAATTTCGCGCGATTATATTTGTGGCTGGTTGCTGGGCAGCATTTTTTAGAGGGTTTTAAGTTATGGAATCGATCGATCGCCTGTTAGCTGAACTTAAGGCAGAATATCAAGCATCTCAAAAACTTCGCGAGGTACAAAATCAGCCGTCAGTGGAAGCACAACCGCTTTCGCAACCAGCAGCAGCAGTGCCGTCAAATAAAACATCAAAAACAACAAATATCAATTTGTATCCTGGTGCTTTAGAGAAGGATTTAGCTGAAATTAAAGCTGAATGCGAAGCACAAAATAAACATCAGGAAGTTGCTGCACAAAAACCGCTTAAGTCTCCGCAAAAAGCAGAAAATAAAGCTCAGGAAGTGACTGCAATCGCACCGCAACCCCCAGAAAAGATTGTGCAGTCAGAGTTAGACATCCAAACCCGCAGGCAGAAGGTTAGGCAAGCTCAAGTTTGGCTAAAAAATTTGGATAAAAATTCCGATGAGAGATATTGGTTCGATCAGTTTGCTTTTAAGTATAGTTCGAGGATAGATGCGGCGATCGACTATTTACAAGTTGTGGACGAGTTTGATTGAGCGATCGAACTTAAACATTGCCTAATTGTCTCCAAGACTGAGTTCGAAAGGCTGTCTAATTCATACCCACCCTCTAAACCAAACATAACCCTCGGTGTAATTTCTAGACTGTATTGCGTAAGTGCAGCATAGTCTTGGGGCTGTAGATTTATTTTAGACAGTAAATCGGCTTGGTTGGCATCGTAGCCTGCGCTGACAATAAGCAAATCTGGGCAAAAGTTATGGAAAAAGGGGAGAACTTTGGTTTCAAACAATTGATGGTACTTTTGTATAGTGCTACCTGGGGTTATGGGGAGATTCAAAATGTTGTTAAATTTGCCCTGTTCTTGTGATTTTCCTGTGTGCGGATAACCGGGCGATTGATGAATCGAACAGAACGCGATGTTGGGGTAATTTTCTACAGCAGCTTGGGTTCCATTGCCATGATGGACATCCCAATCTAGAATGCCAACACGCTTGATGTTCTCATTAGTAAGTGCGTAAATAGCGGCAATGGCTGCGTTGCAGAAAATGCAAAACCCCATGCCTTCATCTGGGAGTGCATGATGTCCTGGAGGTCTTGCTAAAACGAAAACAGGTTTTCCTTGCATCCAAACTCTATCAACCCCATCTAACCAAGCATTCACAGCCAGCTCCGCCACTTCAAAGCTTTTCGGAAAAATCTGGGTTGACTCAAAGCAGCCCCAACCTCTTGCAGAATAAGCACTCACCAAGTCGATGTAGGTCATGGAATGAACCCGTTTAATCGCCTCGATTGCATTTCTGGAGGAAGAAGGCTCGACCCATTCAATTAAGTTGGCAACTGTTGAGGCTTTTAATCTATTTATAATTGCCGTAAGTCGCTCGGGCTGTTCGGGGTGCATGTACCCGGTTTGATGTTCGAGGAATTGCGAGGAGTAGATGATGGTAATCATTTAGTCACAAGCCAAAATAATGCGTCTCGAATTATATCATAAGAAGGCTTAAGCTCTGGCTTATAAACTAGAGCTTGGCTCGATCGCCGAGTTCCTTAAATTTAACTGTTGTCCTCCTCCCGAAGATCGTTTTTCTCAACGAATCGCCCCAGATACAGATTGATAAAATCTTCCGCAGCAGCTTCATCAATATTTCCTAAAGCTTTGACTATTTCCGTTACCGCTTCAGCTAGAGGATCGCTGACTTCGTTCACCCACTGGTAAACAGTAGATCGATTAATGCCCATTGTCACCGCGAGGCGATTTTGGCTGATACCGTAAGTTCCTAAGACTTGCCTGAGTGCTTTTCCTGCTTTTCCCATGCCTCCAATCATCTCAGAGGATTTTAACGACGTAAATGTTTGTAACTATAAACATCAAGTAAGGTATGATGTTTGTAGTTACGAACATTATTTGGTTAGAAACTTGGTAAAACCCTATGTCAGAGAAATTACCTGCACAAGCCGATGGCTCCCCTGCTAGCCTTGTCGCCGACGCTTTAACGATAGACGGCCGGCCGGCAAACCGAATGATTTTGCTCGGCGATCCCAAATGGGTTAAGGGCATCATCCACCGCTTGCACAGTTTGGGGATAGCCGAATTCGGATCGTGGAGCAAGTTGACACGAACTCGCAACCCAGGAGAACTCATCAGCATCCTGAAGCGTTCCAGAGGACAAGATCGAGCTTGAGAAAATGCCCGTCTCACAGCTAGCTTTGAAGCGGTAAAAACCTCTCCCCAACCCCTAGGCTTGCAAACAGAGGGGTTGGGGGGGTTAGGTTTTATTCTTTGCCTGGGCCTACAATTCCTGTTACAGTATCTTTTGGCACAGACGTAGGATTCAGCAGAAATGAAGCTGCTGTTTTTGCTGTGATTTCAGATAGCTGAATTTGTGTAAACTCAACAATACCTTCAGCTATAAAAGAATCTCTCAACTCAGCTTTTTCTCCGCTGTTAAAAACAGTTTCATAAAAAACTTCGCGAATCCCTGCAGAAATGATTAATTTCAAACAATAAATGCAGGGTTCTAAAGTCACGTAAATGCTAGATCCAGCCGTAGATATCCCGTGTTTGGCCGCTTTGGCGATCGCATTTGCTTCAGCGTGAACCGCCCTTGATGGCAAAGTTTTGCTGGCGTCGCAACTGCTCAAACCCGGATAGCAAAAGCCTTGAGTCGTACAGTGTACCGAACCTGACGGCGAACCGTTGTAACCCGTGGCTAAAACTTGCCTGTCTTTAGCAATTACTGCGCCGACGGGAAAAGCCAGACAAGTCGATCGAGTAGCAGCTAATTTTGCCAACATTAAAAAGTATTCGTCCCAATTTGGTCTGTGAGGGGGTTCGTAATTGTCTGGTGTATTGTTCATTTAAAATCTAGAATGAGAACTTTATTGAAACGAGAAATTTCTTGTCAGAGTCCAGTTGAGCCAAATCCCTTATCTCCCCTAGAACTCGAACTTAACATTTTGATCTCTTCAATTTCCACACGAATTACTGGCGCTATTACCATTTGAGCAATTTTCATGCCTTTTGTCACTTGAAAGGAAGTTTGACCGTGATTGATTAAGATGACTCCGATTTCGCCTCGATAGCCCTCATCTATGGTTCCTGGTGCATTGAGTACAGTGATTTGGTGCTTGAGAGCTAAACCGCTTCTGGGACGAATTTGGGCTTCTGTTTTTTCTGGTAATTCTATTGATATTCCTGTATGAATTAACTGGCTTTCTCCCGGAGTAAGTTCTAATTCATCTATAGAAAATAAGTCCATTCCAGCATCAGTATCATGGGCATATTGGGGGATTATCGCTAATTCATGGAGTTGCAGAATTTTTAGTTTCATCTTGTTTTGTGAGTGGAAGGAAGAAGGAAGAATGATAAGACAGAAAAGTTTTTAGCTCTCCCAACTTCAGTTGTATCGGAATGATTTAACCGCAGAGAGCGCAGAGGACACAGAGGAGGAGAAGAGAGAGATGAATAATTTCTATGATGGCAATTATTACGGGGCTAGCCTTGCTTTTCCCAGACGAGTAGCTGTGTACCACTTGGCAATGTCGGGTGCCCAATTCTCAAAGTGAGGCCACATCATTTCGCAGAGTTTTTGAATTTCTAGTTGAGCATTTTTCTTGTTTCTCAAGTCAGAAAAATGCAGGAAAGACCTCAAATTGAAACTGACTACAAAATGCTGGCGGTAGTCAAAGGGTAATTTGCCTCTGGCGTGTTCCTCCGACATCCCGCCGTCGAAGTCAATTTTGTAACGTTTAGCGGCTTCTAGACACCACTCTAAATCTTTTTCTCTCTGTTCGGGAGAATAGTAATATTTTTTGCCTTCGCGATCGGTATAATAATCTACTGGACGCAGGTAAAAAATATCTTCGATATCTTTTTTACCGACAGCGGCATCAAGAAATTGATTTCCCGTGTAGCGAAGAGAATTATGTACTACTAAACCATTAGCAACAAAATTATGCCAGTCACCATCCACTTCTAAGTCGTAAGTCATTTGTTGACCAACATATTCAACACTCTTGACTTTTACGGCATGAGACTGCAATTTTCTTCCCTTGGGCTTTGGCTTAACTTCCCAATCTTGAGGATCTAAAATTGGTGAATAAGGTTGATAAAATTCAATCTCTAAATTATTTTGATGGATATATTCGTGACATTCTTTACAGAAAGTCACTAAATTATCAAAATCATAAGCGAGAGATTGATTTGCAAAAACTGGTATTAAGTGATGAGCGTGAAGACTACCACCCCTCACGGCACATTTTTGACAAATATAATCAAACTTTTTGTGGACTTGGGGTGCAATTTGACGTGTCCAAGCGCCAATCAATTGTCGCTCGGTAGAAGTGCCACCTTTCCAAAAATGAGACTCAGCACCTCTTTGTGTGTAAATTTTTGCATTTTCTATCCGTTTTTGGCGACTGTCTTCAGAGAGGTTTAGTTCATAACCTCCTTTGCCTTTATTCCAAGGTTCATCGCTCCCGGGTTTTCGCTTATTTAGAGACAGTCCATAAGCATAGACCCATTTTTTAACGACCTCAATTGAGCAGTTAGCTAAAGTCGCCATTTCATCAGCGTGCAATCCTTTCTCAAGTTGATCCACTAACCAATTTTGGTCGCGATAGAGAGCGTTAGGGTTGTAATTCCAGGGCTTATGACCTTCAGGGAAGCGCGAACCTGAATAGGCTAAAGATAGCCCATGTTTGTTAGTCCATGCTTTAATCGTATTGGGAGAGCAGTTAGATAAGTCAGCAATTTCTTTGATGGTCAATCCTTGCGAAATTTTGGTTTCAAGCCATGACTTGTCTGTGTAAATCCTATCATCTGTCACCGACACACCATTACACATAACATGGGAATTTTGGTTAATACGAACCACTGTTCCATCTGCCTGGGTTATTAACCCAACCGCATCTTTCATTGTTTGCCAACCGTCGGGGGTAAATAAACGGTGATTAGCGGTACATTCTAAAGTTTTGCCGTCTTCCAATGTTACCTTATAAACCGGCTGAATACCGCTGCACATTACCTCTTTGATATGACCTACTTCAAACAAGCCTGTTTGTTCATTTAAGACTCGTAGGCGCATTTTACGGATTCTTTGTTTACAGTCACGACGATATTCGCCTGGTGGCTCACCATTTCGACCTAGAATAGACCGAGAACGAATCGCTTTTTCTCCATTAGTCCAAAGGTCATAAAGTTCTCCTATTGTTTTGCTCAAATTTTTCTTGCCAGCACTTCCCTTACAATCAACAAAAGTGATTAAGGTATCAGCAGCAAGACATTGCACATCGAATGATACTCCTACACGATGAGTCCTCGCCTGCTGCATGACACTGTGGGGAAAGTACCCGCAATTAAAAATAATTTGGGGATGCTCTAGGGGGCCGTAATGCCCACGATCGCCCGCTAGGAGTCGCTTAACAATTATTTCGCCACATTCTGCCTCAGACGGCCACGAATCCCGCTCGTCAAATACAAAGTTCTCAGTATAGTCTTGATGGAGTGCAGCATAAACTACTTGCTGAGGATTTGGTGTTTGAGAAATAACTTCTACTCTGAATTTCTCCATGATATTTTATTTGTGTTTCCAACAGTAGTTTGAAATTGCAACATCCTAGATTGTTTCATATAATAGCATTTATGGCAAGTTATTTTTATGCTAATAATTCGTTAGTTAATGTAGCTAATTTTTGGGTTACTCGCAGTATAGCTTGGGAATAGGGGGCTTCGGATGATGTGCCGATCGCCCTAGCAGGTGACAAGGGTGCATCGCACTATAACAAAAAGCATTTTTTGTTGTAGTTATAGTAATATTGCTGTAGATAGGTTCTAATGTCTCAAATTTTGTTTGAGCGGAATTTTAATTACAAACTCCGTGCCTTCTCCAGATTGTGAGTTGCAACTTAAAGTACCCTGATTGACCATACTGGGATTTTTCGGTTAACAACAGTTGAGTTTGTGTGGGGCCCGATCGCCTTTGGGACATCACCAATCATCTGTATGCAGCCCCAACACAGCTCGTTTGCTGAAAGTTTTTTACAGCGATATCCTTCACCGAAATTGAAATCACAAACTCTGTACCTTCACCTAAATTTGAGTTGACTTCTAAAGTTCCAGAGTGTTTCTGGACTACGATTTGACGGGCGATCGCCAATCCTAGCCCTGTTCCTTGGCCCACGGCTTTAGTTGTAAACAGATGATCGAAAATTTTTTCCTTCACATCAGGAGTCATGCCAATCCCATTATCTTGAATTCGGATCGCCACCCGATCTTCCGACAATTGGGTTTTGACAGTAATTTGGTTGCGGTTGGCTTCGATCTGAGCAAAACTGCGTCCTTGATTTGATTCCTCAACGGCATCGATCGCATTTGCCAACAGATTCATAAATACCTGATTCAACTGTCCCGCAAAGCATTCTACTTTTGGTAAATCACCATAGTCTGTGATGACTTTAATTTCCGGGCGAGATTCATTGGCTTTGAGGCGATGCTTGAGAATCAAGAGCGTGCTGTCAATGCCCTCGTGGATATCGAAAAAAATAGGGCGATCGCAATCAGAACGCGAGAAAGTTCTTAAACTGGTGCTGATCGTGCAAATACGAGCCACTCCTTGTTCCATCGAATCCATCAACTTAGGTAAATCTTCTCGCAAGTATTCCAAGTCTATTTCCTCCACAACTTCCTGTAATTTGGCACTCGGATGAGATAGTTCTTGCTGGTATAAATCGATTAGTTGAAATAAATCTTTAATATAGTCTTTAGCAGGTTTGAGATTGCCAACCAGAAAGCCGAGCGGGTTATTAATTTCGTGTGCGACACCCGCCACTAAATTACCCAAAACAGACATTTTTTCGCTGTTGATTAACTGAATTTGAGATTGTTGGAGTTGTGTGAGTGCGGCTTCTAAATCAGCGGTTTTTTCAGCTACACGCTGTTCTAGATTTTTGGTTAACTGCCGTAGCTGCAAATGAGTTTTCACCCGTGCTAGCACCTCAATTTCTTGAAAGGGTTTGGTGATGTAGTCCACAGCACCTAATGCAAATCCTTTCAATTTACTCTCAGCATCGGATAGAGCGGTCATAAAAATGATAGGAATGCTGGCTGTTGCGGGATCTGCCTTCAGACGCTGGCAGGTTTCAAAGCCGTCAATTCCTGGCATTTGAACATCAAGCAAGATCAAATCGGGAGGATAAGCTCGGACTCGCTTCAGAGCGCGATCGCCGTCGATCGCGGTTGCTACTTCATATCCCGCATCACTTAAGGTTTCACAAACTACTTCTAAGTTCGCAGGGGTATCATCCACCACCAGAATTAATTCTGGACTAGACATCTGTTTTCTCCTCTGTCAGGTATTGTTTCAGCAATTCTTCAATTTCTTCGGCTTTAAATTGCTTGGCAAGATTCATAATTTGTGAGGCAAAACCAGCGTAACGAGGGTTAGATTTAGCAAGATACTCTGTGTCTTCTCGCAGCTTTTTTAAGTTGCCTTTCTTGGCCAGATTTAGTAATTTATTTATCTCTAAAATGTCAGGAATTAGTATTTCTGGCTCTTCTAAAGTAGTCGTCAAAGTGGATGGTTTAGACTCGTTGGATACTTGAGTTTCATATTTCCACTTTAATTCTAAATGAGTGGCTAACAGGTTAAATAATTCACTAACATTCACTGGTTTGTCTAGGAAATCATTTCCCCCTGCATCTAAACTCATCTGTCGGTCGGCTTGTGCCACCGATGCAGAAGAGACAATAATCTTCTGGTTTCGCAAATTATGTTCGCTGCGAATTTGTTCGAGCAGTTCAAAGCCGTTCATGACTGGCATCACCAAGTCTGTAATCACTAAGTCTGGTGGAGACTGTCGGATTTTTTTCAAGGCTTCAAGTCCATTTTCGGCCTCAGTCAGCAGGAATCCGAGTGGCTCTAGCAAGTTGATGAGAACGGCTCGGTTTTCCCAACGATCGTCTACTACCAGAATACTGCGTCGTTCTCCTTCATAACCAATAATTTGTTTTCCAGTTGCGATCGAGTTTTGCTGTGCCCAATCGGTAGCGATCGCCAGTTCCACCTCAAAAAAGAAGTCACTGCCGACTCCGGGTTGGCTCTTAACTTGGATTGGTCCGTTCATGAGTTGGACAATCCTTTGGCTGATTGCCAGTCCTAAACCCGTGCCCTCGGCTTGGCGCTGGCGATCGCCCACTTGTTCAAAAGCCTGAAAAATTTTATCCAATTGGTCAGGCGCAATTCCAACGCCCGTATCTTCGACTTGAAATTCGATCCTGCGAGTGGACGGATTGGCATGATTCTCGATCGCGGCAACCTTGAGCGTGACAGAACCTTTGTCGGTGAATTTAATTGCATTTCCCAGCAAGTTGAGTAATACCTGACGCAGCCGTTTTTCATCGGCAAAAATCCCTTCAGGCAACTGCGGATCGGGATCGTAAACGAAGTCAATGCCTTTTTGGTCGGCACGAATGCGGCAGATTTCCGCGACACCTTGAAGAAATGAGGGAAAGTGAATCGCTTTCGGTGCGAGTTCTAGTTTGCGGGCTTCAATTTTGGACAAGTCCAACACATCGTTAATCAGCGTTAGCAAATGAGAACCGCACTGGTGAATGATTTCTACCCCATGACGTTCTTTCGCTGGCAACGCGCTGCTACGGGTGAGGATTTGAGCATAGCCCAGAATGCCGTTGAGGGGAGTGCGGAGTTCGTGGCTCATGTTGGCTAGAAATTCGCTTTTTGCCTGGTTTGCTGCATTAGCGGTTTCTTTTGCCGCATCTGCTGCTGCTTTTGACTTCTTCAGTTGGGTTTGCTCAAACGCTTGCACTTGCCATAGAACCACAATCATCGTGCCTGTCAATCCAGCAATCACCAGCGCCATCATGTCCAAGGGTCGCAGTTGAGCTTCGATATTTTCACGCGGAATCACCAGCGCCATTGACCAGTTGGCTTCTTTGAGCGGTATAAAAGCAACATATTTTTGAGTTCCATCTATTGAAACGAGTTCCATTCCTTGTTCTTGATTGACCATGCGTTGAGCAATTTCTGCCAAACCTTGGTCTGGAGACTTTACCAGGCTAGGAGCGGGCTTATCCGAGCTAGACATGAATGTTTGATTTGGGTGGACGATCGCCTCTCCTTTCGAGTTAAGGGCAAAGGCATAGCTGTTATTGCCATATTGCAGTTGATTGACGACTTGGGCAATGCGATCGACTTTCACAAAACCACCGAATACTCCAATTGGTGAGCTGGCAGCATCAAAACTCTGACGAATGGGAGCCGTGATCGGAATCGAGGGCTTTCCTGTTGTCCGACTGATGATCGGATCATAAACGGCAGTCTTACCTGCGATCGCGCCTCGAAAGTGCGGGCGATCGTTAATCTTTTTATTAGAGCGACCGATTTCAGTGTTGTATAGCGTACCGTCTAGCGTTGCGAAGTTGAAAAAGAAAAACTGATCGATGCGCTTAACTTCTGCTTTCAGATAAGCCTCAGCCCTCAACCAATTTAATGAGCGTACTGTCTCAGTGATAGAGAGTGTTTGTACCTCAGTTTTACGGGTTTTGAGCCAGCTATCAATCTCGCTCGTTCCCTGCTGCACTTCTAGAAACGCATTTTCCTTAAGATTTGCCAGCGTCAAATTCCGTACCACTTGGTAGCTGAAATAAGCACCAACGCTGACAATTAATGTCGTAACTCCAACGACCAGTCGCATCAGCAAGTTGCGAGTCGCTTTCTCTTTTTCATGGGAGGATAATGACTGAGTTGGTTGATGTGCAGTTGGTTCGTGGAGTGGCCCGGAGGTGGTCATAAGCTCTGATCCGTTATCAGACTGTTCTTTTTAGTATACCCATTTATTTCAGAGCGACAGGCGGCGATCGTTCTGGCTCAAATTTAAAGGCGATCGCACTCCACCAACAATCTCTCAACCCAATTCCAATCGAAGACTACCGCTTATAAAAAATCGCAGATAAAGCCTATGGCTTCTAGTCGTGGGATTAATCTACTTACCGTTTAGGGTCAGTCCTTTTCAGTCTAAACCGCAGTTCCCTAATCCGATCTCTGAGCACAATAGGTTTGATTTCTCACTTCTTGCTCGCAATATTTCTTGAGTAATTCTTTCTCTTCTTGACTGAAGCGAAACGTAATAAATACATCCGGTTTGGGCATTGACAGATACCACAGTTAGAGATACCTTAATTATAGTGGTTAGGGCATTGAACCACTTTACAATCTAGAAACAAGTCAGTATTTGTAGGTTCTGAAGAAAAAGAATTAACTGTGAGGCCGCGCGCTGCAATTTCTTTGGCAAACACCCATTTTAACTGCTCTACTGCTGCTTTGGTGGCTGAGTAAACGCCATAAGTCGGCAACATCAAACGGGTAACAGACGCATAAAAACTGATTACCCGTCCATTATTATGAAGCAGAGTTGCCGCCTCTTTCAAACCCCGAAAAATGCCTTTGAGGTTGATTTGAAAAAGCGGAACGTTATAGCTCGATCGCGATACTTCTAAGTTAGCTGTAGGTCGATCTATCTTAAACTCGATTCGATCGCTCCCACATTCTCATTAAACCTGTCTTAAGCTAAAGTTTCTCACCTTAAGTTTCTCTTTTTTATGACACTTACGCACGTACTACGATTTTCTGTCATTGCGAACGTAGTGAAGCAATCTCAAATCCTTGATTTAACGAGAGTGCGTAAGTCCTATTTTTATAGTTTTAATAACAATACTTCGGACAGTTTTTAAGCAGCGAGAGTACCATAGGATAGGACTGATGGAAGGTTAGGGTGATTTAAAATTAAATCCGGGTCTAAATCTAACTTATCAATAAAGGTGTAAAGTATATGTCTGTTGAATTGCTGCCGTTTATAAGAGGCCATTGAAAATACGAATGACTCGGGAGACAAATGACGATTATAAGCTTCATATTTGGCTAAATTTAAAGCAATTAGACTGGCATTAAAATGAAAATTAAGGCGTTGACCACTACGACATTGACCAGAGGATAAACCAGTAAATTGTTTGGCATCACGAAAAATAAACTCAATTTGAAAACGAGCCTGATAATACTCAAGTATTTGCTCACCTGTCAGAGCGAGCTCAGTGCTAAACAATAAAATATTTTTGGTTTTACCGTTAGGTTGAACTTCTCCAAGGCAAGCTAAACGTATTTTACATTTTAAACAAACACTCCATACTACTAATGAATAAAGCTTAACCCCCGGCTTAACTTCTTTAATAAAAGTTAAATTTTTTAAGTTTTTACAGTCTACTTTTCCATCATATTTGCGAGGAGCTCCCCGTTTATTTCTTTCACCTGTATAGAGGTAATTTAAGTTGGCATCAGACCGTAATTTGCTAATCAAATTTAAATTAGAATTTCTGACAGTATCCCAGAACTTAGCGCGGTAATAATAACCGTCAGCTACCAAATAACGTACAGATTCTGGCAATAAAGAACGAGTTT
>NZ_JAUBTX010000095.1:2500-5770 GCF_036705185.1 Microcoleus sp. B4-D4
TCAAGCGATCGACCAATGTTGTCATTGGTGGTGTGGACTCTCAAGCGTGAGGTAAGAGCATTTGGTGGATGCCTTGGCATGTACAGGCGATGAAGGACGTGGCACGCTGCGATAAGCGTGGGGGAGCTGTGAGCAAGCTTTGATCCCGCGATTTCCGAATGGGGAAACCCACCTATCCCGATTATCTCGCCCGTGAGCAATCACGGGCTGGGTAATTGGGCAAAGGTATTGCGAGACTGAATACATAGGTTTCGTGAAGCGAACCCGGAGAACTGAAACATCTCAGTACCCGGAGGAAAAGACATCAACCGAGATTCCGTTAGTAGTGGCGAGCGAACGCGGACCAGGCCAGTGCCTGGTGTTTAATTAGCAGAACATTCTGGAAAGTTTGGCCATAGCGGGTGACAGCCCCGTATGCGAAAATGAAACATCAGGACTCGAGTAGGGCGGGACACGTGAAATCCTGTCTGAACATGGGGGGACCACCCTCCAAGCCTAAATACTCGTACATGACCGATAGCGAACAAGTACCGTGAGGGAAAGGTGAAAAGCACCCCGATGAGGGGAGTGAAACAGTACCTGAAACCGAATGCTTACAATCAGTTGGAGGGTCCTTGAGGCCTGACAGCGTACCTCTTGTATAATGGGTCAGTGACTTAATCTATCAAGCAAGCTTAAGCCGTTAGGTGTAGGCGCAGCGAAAGCGAGTCTGAATAGGGCGACTGAGTTTGATGGATTAGACCCGAAACCCGGCGATCTAGGCATGACCAGGCTGAAGGTGCGGTAACACGCACTGGAGGGCCGAACCGTTCAATGTTGAAAAATTGTCGGATGAGTTGTGTTTAGGGGTGAAAGGCCAATCAAGCCGGGAAATAGCTGGTTCTCCGCGAAAACTATTTAGGTAGTGCGTCGGATGTTTACCTGTGGGGGTAGAGCACTGGATGGGCTAGGGGGTCGCGAGATCTACCAAACCTAACCAAACTCCGAATACCACAGAGTTAGTCCGGCAGACAGACGGCGGGTGCTAAGGTCCGTCGTCAAAAGGGAAACAGCCCTAACCTACAGCTAAGGTCCCCAAATCGTATCTAAGTGGGAAAGCATGTGGGATTTCCAAAACAACCAGGAGGTTGGCTTAGAAGCAGCCATCCTTTAAAGAAAGCGTAACAGCTCACTGGTCTAAATAAGAGATCCTGCGGCGAAAATGTAACGGGGCTCAAGATACGTACCGAAGCTTAGGGTTTGGATCTTTTGATCCAAGCGGTAGCGGAGCGTTCCGTAGGCCGATGAAGCGGGAGGGTAACCGACCGTGGAGGTATCGGAAGTGCGAATGCTGACATGAGTAGCGATAAAGAGGGTGAGATGCCCTCTCGCCGAAATCCCAAGGGTTCCTGCTTAAAGCTAATCTGAGCAGGGTAAGCCGGCCCCTAAGACGAGCCCGAAGGGGGTAGTCGATGGGAACCACGTTAATATTCGTGGGCCTGGAGGTGTGTGACGGATGGCGTAAGTTGTCAGGCCTTATTGGATTGGTCTGGCTTCGAAGTTGTCCCAGGAAATAGCCCCTCCGTATAGACCGTACCCTAAACCGACACAGGTGGGATGGTAGAGTATACCAAGGCGCTTGAGAGAAGTGTACTGAAGGAACTCGGCAAATTACCTCCGTAACTTCGGGAGAAGGAGGCCCTACATGCGGGCAACCGTGTGTAGGGGGCACAAGCCAGGGGGTAGCGACTGTTTAGCAAAAACACAGGGCTCTGCTAAGTCGGCTTCAAGACGACGTATAGGGCCTGACGCCTGCCCGGTGCTGGAAGGTTAAGAGGAGGAGTGCAAGCTCTGAATTGAAGCCCCAGTAAACGGCGGCCGTAACTATAACGGTCCTAAGGTAGCGAAATTCCTTGTCGGGTAAGTTCCGACCTGCACGAATGGCGTAACGACTTCCCCACTGTCTCCAGTACATGCTCAGCGAAATTGAATTCTCCGTGAAGATGCGGAGTACCCGCGGTTAGACGGAAAGACCCCGTGCACCTTTACTGCAGCTTCAGAGTGGCATTAGGAAAGAACTGTGTAGCATAGGTGGGAGGCTTTGAAGCGACGGCGCCAGCTGTCGTGGAGCCATAGGTGAAATACCACCCTGTTGTTTTCTGATGTCTAACCTCGCACCGTTATCCGGTGCAGGGACCCTCTGTGGCGGGTAGTTTGACTGGGGCGGTCGCCTCCTAAAGAGTAACGGAGGCGCGCGATGGTGAGCTCAGGACGGTTGGAAACCGTCTGTTAGAGTGCAATGGCATAAGCTCGCCTGACTGCGAGACTGACGAGTCGAGCAGAGACGAAAGTCGGTCATAGTGATCCGGTGGTCCCTCGTGGAAGGGCCATCGCTCAACGGATAAAAGGTACGCCGGGGATAACAGGCTGATGATTCCCAAGAGCTCATATCGACGGAATCGTTTGGCACCTCGATGTCGGCTCATCACATCCTGGGGCTGGAGCAGGTCCCAAGGGTTTGGCTGTTCGCCAATTAAAGTGGTACGTGAGCTGGGTTCAGAACGTCGCGAGACAGTTTGGTCCCTATCTGCCGTGGGCGTCGATAATTGAGAGGAGTTGACCCTAGTACGAGAGGACCGGGTTGAACATACCTCTGGTGTACCTGTCATTCCGCCAGGAGTGCAGCAGGGTAGCTATGTATGGACGGGATAACCGCTGAAAGCATCTAAGCGGGAAGCCTCCCTCAAGATAAGTTATCATCGAGTCGTGGAAGACCACCACGTTGATAGGCCGGGTGTGGAAGTGCAGTAATGCATGGAGCTAACCGGTCCTAATCACTCTGTTCGCGCTTGAGAGTTCCACCATCAATGACAACATTGGTGTAAGGATGATTAAGCCGGATATTCGCCAAGTATAATCGTCTTCAAAATCTGAATGTATAACCGCATCGATTAAAAACCATATGCACCTGCTTCATTGCTTGGTGGCCATAGCGTCAGTGCCCCACCCGATCCCATCTCGAACTCGGCCGTGAAACCTGACTGCGCCGATGGTACTACCGCTTAAGCGTTGGAAGAGTAGGGCGTCGCCAGGCATTGAAGCCGGTGCATATGGAAAAACCCATTCATGATCGTCGAACAACCGCCCCCGGCAATATGCCGCGGGCGGTTTTCGGCCCTCTAGGGCTCAGCCCCCAAAAGGGCTCAGTTGGTGGCGCGGGATGGAGCAGCCCGGTAGCTCGTCAGGCTCATAACCTGAAGGTCGCAGGTTCAAATCCTGCTCCCGCAACCA
>NZ_JAUBTX010000025.1:0-90218 GCF_036705185.1 Microcoleus sp. B4-D4
AAACTTATATTGCCGAGGCGCTCTCAAATTCACTCATCTTTCTAAATGCTGTTTTCTGACTTTTTCAGCAAGCCCTACGTAGTTGTTATGTGGTCGATCGACCCTAAAGACTTTTTTCAACCATCGGCGGCTGCTATAACCCGCAGTGTGCTGTCTCAAGCGACATCGGGGGCGATCGTATTGTTGCACGACGGCGGGGGCGATCGCCAGCAAACAGTCGAGGCCGTGTCGGCAATTATTCCCAAACTCAAACAGCAGGGATACCGTTTTGTCACCGTGCCGCAATTGCTGCAAATGCAAGCAGCCCAAAAACAGCCAAATGGCGATCTCAAGCCCAAATAAACAAAAACCTCAACAAAATCAACTCTACCCATCTGCGTTCACCTGCGTTTATCTGCCTTTATCTGCGGTTGCAATCACACTTATGCTAAAATTATTACCAATAATTTAAACTCGATAAATTATAATGCAAAAACTTCAAGCAAGAGATATTAACCTCCGCTATCTAATCGATAACTTCGGCTTGCAGCGAGTTCGTAAAGCTGATTTTTTCCCAGAATGGCAAGAAAACTTGCCGGAAGTAACAGACTCAGAAAAACAATTACTCGATCGCGTTCAAGACATATACTTCAACTTGGTAGACAGCCCGCCTGTTTGGGAAAATGCAGTCAAACTGACGATAGTCAGCCCTATTTTGTTTATTGCCGGTCTGTTTGAGTCTCCTTTTCAAGTCAAAGCCGAAAAATCGATATCCATTCAAGAGGAAGACGAAGGCAGAATCATCGAAGGCAGAATAGATATCCTAATCATGAAAGCAAACTTGTGGGTGACAGTAATTGAATCCAAACAACTTTCGTTTTCAACGGACGAAGCACTCGCACAACTCCTGACATATATGCTGGCAGATCCCAATCCTGAAACTCCTACTTTTGGGATGATTTCTACAGGTGCTAACTTCTCTTTTGTGAAGTTAGTCACAGGGGAAACTCCCCAGTATGCCCGATCGGCTGAATTTGTTATTTCCAATCCCGGCAATGAATTGTACCGCGTTTTGCAGATTTTAAAACGCCTAAGTCAACTGCCCGACTAGCAATAAAAGCAATTTTAAGCTTTGTTTTAAAACAGACAATATCTAATATCATGTCCGCCGATAACGACCGCGACCGAACCTTTTTTATGACCAGACATGATATAATATCTTAAATTTATAACTTCTGCGAGTATGGTAAATTACTGGATAGTCGGCGCTGTAGCAATAGCTTCTGTGTTTTGGGCAGAAATCATCCGAGACTTTTATCACGTCGCGTCTCATTATGTGCCGCCTTTGCAAAAGCTGCACAATTGGCATCACCGCGTTTTCCGCCCGAATTTGACTGCTGTCAGCGAGACAATTTACAAGCAAGCACACTGGCGTCACGATGTGCCCGAAGCTGCGGCGATGATGGTTTTGGGCTTGTTGCTGTGGCTTTTAGCTTATTTTGTGATGCCGGCATATCACTGGGGCGCAGCAGCAGGTTGTATTTATACTTTAGGCTTTTTGTTGAGTGCGATCGCCCGCGCGTGTGGCATTAAAGGTGCAGACGAATTAACCGACATCACCCACCAACCGGGAGAATTCCAGACTACCCCCGGCAACTGGTTCGTTAATAAACCTTATCATTGGCGGCATCACTTCGACAATCAAAATGCTTACTATTGCGGTACTTTCACCTTAATAGATAAACTTATGGGAACAGCACTTTCTCTTAAAGGCAAAACTGTAGCCGTCACCGGTGCATCGGGAACTTTAGGGCGTTTGCTTCTCAAACACCTGCACAAAGCTGGTGCAAAAGTTATCGCCCTATCCTCTGGAAACGAGCAAATTACTTTGAATGTAGGCGGCGATATTTTGCCTGTAAAAACTGTAATTTGGCACGCTGGCGCAGAGGCAGATTTAGCTCAATTGTTAGAAAAAATCGATATTCTCGTCATCAATCACGGGATTAACGTACAGGGAGAAAGAACCGGAGAGGCGATCGCAAATTCATACGAAATTAACACTTTTTCGGCGTGGCGACTGATGGAACTCTTTTTCTTAACAGTCCGAACTAACGAAAACATCGCTTGCAAAGAAGTCTGGATCAATACTTCCGAAGCAGAAGTGATTCCCGCTGTCAGCCCGCTGTACGAACTCAGCAAACGCGCCTTGGGAGATTTAGTTACTTTGCGGAGGCTGGATGCGCCCTGCATCGTTCGCAAGCTGATTTTAGGGCCGTTTAAAAGCAACTTAAACCCGATCGGCATTATGTCGCCAGACTGGGTAGCGCAGCAAATTGTCAAACAAGCTAAAGCCGATGTCCGCAATATCATTGTCACCATCAATCCTTTAACTTTGATCGTTTTCCCAGTTAAAGAGTTTTTTGTTTCTCTCTACTTCCAAATCTTCAGCCGGAAAGCAGTCTCTTTGACAGATATAGAATTAGAGCGATCGGGCGTTGAAGTAATAACTAAGTGATATCAAATCCGGTTAAATCAACCTAATGCTTCTAGGGTTCTAGGTGAAGTACGAATGACTTACGAAGTACATTCGGGCTTCACCTAGTGAGGGTACAGTAAGAATTGGTATTACTTCTTTCCTACCAACTCTGCTCTCTTTAGAAGTAGTTTCAGCCTGCTTGGCAACAGTTCCTTAAGATTCCAGCGATAACCAACGTATTTCAAATGATTCCAGGGGTTCAGGAAACCTGTATGAAGATTAACAAACTCTGGCTGGGATTTACCGTTACGGGCAACCACAAAATAGGGTGGTTTGAGAGAAGGATCGACGTGATTTAGGGACATATACTCAATCACGTAAGCCCAGCGGGTTTCCTGCGAAACATTAGGTGTTGTACTGTGAAGTGTCAGCGAGGAAAACAAAACAAGATCCCCCGCTTCTGCTTCAATGAAGAGTGGACTCTCAGGAGTTCCATCATACACAGCATAGTTACCTTCAAATTTGTGCCGCAGCCGTTTTTTGTGACTCCCCGGTTGTAGCCAAAGCCCACCATTTTCGGGGGTCATTCTGGTCAGTGCAATCCACAGTTGGTAGTGATTATCCTTAAGGTTGCTGTAGCCATTATCCTGATGCCAAGGAAAGGTTTCTGCTCCAGGTCCTTTGGCTACTGCCTGATCCCACCGCACCCAGAAATTTGGACCAATGAATTGTGCAAGCAGTTCCACAAGTCGGGGTTGAGAGATGAAGTTTTGGATCTTTTCACTGTATTGGAATAGCTGACTGTGAAAAGTTAAGCTTCCTTTATTCAGATTATTGTCCATGTGCTTCGGATCGGCTTCTTTAATATCCTCGATCAGTGTTCTCATCTCGGCTTCTGAAAAAAAAACCCGGAGCTTAACATATCCATCTTGATTAAACTGATCAATTAATTTTGTCTGTCCCATTTGCTTTACCTCTTGAATCAAGTTCTCAGTTTTAAACAATGTTTGGTGAAAATTAAAGATTTAGTTAAGTTGCAACGGAGAGGAAGAAGTCATAGCAACAATAACTTGTAAACTCGTAACTTTAGAAACCCGCTTTCTGGGAGAAACCGGATTTCTATATCTAAATTTTTTTGCCTGTGAGCTTAATTACTAACCTCGGCCATTTCAATCACGCGGCCGTCATAATCCTTGACCAAAAAATTCAGCGGCTTTTCCCGGCGAATTTTATAACTAATACCCCTAGTTTGTACCCTCATCAATAGCTGATCCAAACAATCGCGATCGAAACAAACGTGACGCTGGCGATTTTTTTCCCCTACACCGGCGCCGCTAATAATGTGCAGTTGAGTATTTTTCATCAACTGATACCACAAACCCTCGGGACTCCCCATCGTTTGAGAGCTCGTTCCCCTGCCGACATTCGGCGACAAATACAGGGGGTCGATACCCGTGGTTCCCAAGGTTTGCTCGTAATTGTAGTAGTAATGCAGCGGCACTTCTGCTACGGGCAGGTTTAGCATACCTTCATAAAACTCCCTGGCTTGTCCGAGATCCGATACCATCACCGTGTGTACCTTCGGAGCACTGGTGAGAAACATCCACATCGCCCCCGCATAGGCGGCCAGCAGCATCACCATAATCCCTTGAGTCGAAAACAAGCTGTCGAGGGGCAGGTCTGGCAAAAAAGAGCTCACGTACAAGGGCTGAAGTCCAAAAGCAATAAAACTAACTGTTAGAGTCATGAATTATAAGAAAGGGTAAACAACGAAATTTATCAAGATTGCCGTCGCGATCGCCCGCGAGACTTAAACTATTAGCTTAGCCATCTATCTTTTGACAAATCACCTAAAATCAATAGTTTCAAGCATTTTCAGACTAGATTCTAGAAATTTTCTAGTTGTTTAACGTATTTAGTACATCCTAGCCGTTGAGAATGCTTACCTAAACGAGTTAATTTTCTAGTCACATTCTAGCGCTGTAAGTACATTTATAAAATACACCCCTGTAAAAAGGGGGGTGTAAATTGAAAATACGTGTCAGCCTTTGAATCCAGAATTACCAGCGATCCAATTTTCAATTTTATCTAATCGATTAGATAGAAATTCTATTTGTAATCGGATGCCAACTCGTTCGGCTTCGGCTTCTTTAACCCCTTTAATAGTTTGATTGAGTTGTTGAATAATAGGTATTAAAGCAGCAATTACACCAATCACTAAAAATAAATCAATCCAAAAACTGATGTTCTGCACTAGCAATCCTCAAGACAGGTGGTTATTCGTTTTTCTTGTTAGCCAATTTACTTTTGTCTGTGAAGGTGCTGTTAATTGAAACTCTAGAACCTGCTGCCGTCTTAAAGTAAGTAGGTTTTTTGGTTCCACTGAAAGAGGTATTAATCCACAGGATTATTGCGGTTAAGCTCATAGTAGAAGGTACTCGCATAGTAACCTCTTTAATTGGTTTTTGTACACCCTTAATTTTACGAGTATATCCGCCCCCGGTTGGAACTTTGATAGCTCTGCCAATAATTTTCGCGGAATCACTTTTTACGGTTCCCGCGCCCGCACTGTTTGGAGTAACAGGTGTTGTACCAGTACCGCCCGTTACTACCTTCTTTTTTGGAATGAATAATGTTGCCCCTTCTAATGCCGTGCTAGTAGGTGTAATGCCAAAATGATCGACAAAATCCTCACGAACCTTGAAAGTTGTGTAACCAGTTGGATCTACTAGCGCTGCTACTGTTACCGATTGCGTCCCTTTTTTATCTTTAGCGGCAGCTATTTCAGCCTCTAGAGCTGCTTTAGTTTCTGCAAGTGTTGCCATAATTTACTTCCTTTTGTTAAGTGAATATCCTCCACCACAAAATGAAATTGCGGTGGAAAATATTGTTTAGTACACCGCTACAGCTTCTACAGCCGTGCCTGTGGTGTTTATGTTTACTGTAATTGGAATACTGAGGGTAACGCTTTTAGTACCCGCGACATCATCGGTAACGTTAGAAGAGACAATTCTACGAACAGTTACACCGGGGGCGGCTGCTGCAACCGCAATAAT
Organism: Microcoleus sp. B4-D4; assembly: GCF_036705185.1. NCBI lineage: Bacteria > Bacillati > Cyanobacteriota > Cyanophyceae > Oscillatoriales > Microcoleaceae > Microcoleus > Microcoleus sp. B4-D4. Next base: position 5,512 of record NZ_JAUBTX010000025.1, read on the forward strand.
TTGCGCGTTGGTTATCTCTTCGATAAGCTGTAATAATTGTCCTTCGAGGGTTGTAGCCGTTAAGGTTGCTATAGCTGCCATGTTTGTTTTTGGTGAATTTACTTTGTAATTTAAGATTACAATACATCAGAGCCTATTCAATCCTTGATGGAGTTGTCTAAACCCTATAGGTTCTGACAATTTTTTTCTTAAATTAGCAATTAAATTTCATTCTCAATATACATACAATAGGATTGAAGTAAAATAATATGGCACAAAAAAAGCACCCTGCTAAAGGTGCTTTATCTGATTTACACCCCCCTTTTTACAGGGGTGTATTTACATAATGTGACTAGACACTGATTAGATCAGGATTTTTGTGATTGCTATCAGCGTTTAATTGTGTCAAAACCCGGCTTTAATAAGACAATTAACACCGTTGTTCATCTTGACAAGGCTAGGGGGGGATTTACACGCTTCCAATCGCCCCCTTCAGCGCTATCTTATCCCCTTCTCTTTACATCCCATTTTATCCCTACCTTGTAATACATACCTCTGCTATATCATTATATAAATTTTGCTTATCTGTCATTTTTAGGCACAAAAAAAGCACCCTGCTAAAGGTGCTTTATCTGATTTACACCCCCCTTTTTACAGGGGTGTATTTACATAATGTGACTAGACACTGATTAAGTCGGGATTCTCAGTCCTGCATAAATAGTGTCTGAGGATGACATCTACACTGTTACCGCAAGAGGTAGCTATATAGAGCAATGAATCTGTGTTGTGCTTATTAGCGTGTGCTGTAAGCGTAATATAAGTGTGTCTGGTATGGTACAAGCTCAAGTAGGTTTCGAGCTTGCCATCCTCTACCAATTGAGAAACTACCGCACCAAAATGATATGTTTTCATGGTTCCATCTGCAAGCATCTTTTTGATGCTATTACCCGCCCATGCGTTCGACAGACTAGCGTATTTGATGTACTTCCCTTTTTTACTAGGGAATACTAAATCAGACTTACTAGCACTTTTTATCTCAAGTAATATCTCTCTTAATCGAGAATCGTTTTTGAAATAAAATATTCGTACCTCACCCGTTTTAGTTTCTTTGATTTTGTTAGTACAAGTACCAATCGATTTTGAGAATCGAATAGTACCCCGGTTAAAATCAATATCACCCCAATTAAGCGCTACCGCTTCTGATGTGCGGCAACCAGTGAGAAAGTAGAATTCAATCAATGGCGCTAGGTAACGGTTGGTTGAATTTTCATTTTCATAGAAAGCTTTGATAATAGTATCGCGCTCTATTTTGGTAAAAGCACGTCTATCCTCTTCTAAAGCTTTCTCATCCTGTACTTCGTGCCAACTAATAAGTTCACCGTTAACAACCTTGTCAGCATATTTATCCTGAGTTGTTACGGTAGGTTTGCTGAATTTACCCGCTAAAAACGGGTTTTCAGTAGTAGCATTAATCGCTTCCTTTGATTTACAAAAATCAAAAGCCCTTGATAGTTCGTTCATAAGGTAAGGCTTCCGACAAACCTTTATCTTATCAAACTCTTCTATTATCAGCGCTTTGTCGCTTAACTTTACCGTTGACAGATGGGTTTCTAGTTGACTGTAGGTCTTTAAATTGTTATCCCATTTTTTGCCAAAAATGACATTAGTAAACCCGTTAAACATTACCTTAAAAGTGGTCTCTTCAACGGTTGTCACTTTCCATTCAAGGTAACGCTCCCAACACTCACCTACCGTTATCTCAGGCTCTAACTGAGTTGTGCCAGGTAACTGTAGTACATCGGCTATTTTGGCGTATTTACCGCCTCCCAAACCGTACTTAGCAAGGGTAAGGTCAAATAACTTATCCCATTCTGGATGGTCTAAATCACTCTCTATTGCGATCGCAATTTGAGCGGCACGCTTACGATCAGCCGGGTTGTCAGCTTTAAAGCCATACTTGGTCAAATAAAGGTACTTGGGCTTACCCTTTAACGATTTACCGTCTAGTGTCTCCCATAGCGGCGTGTGACGCTTAGGGAAGGATAGGCGGATCGAGTTGCCATCAGTGGCAACCTTGATGTCACAATCCAACTGGGGATGCTTATCAGCTCTCATTTGATATTTCTCCTGAAACTATTGATTTGTCAATGTTCTGGTTTTCTAGATATTTTCTAGATTATTGCCCGTTACCGGGTCAATCACACTATGCAGATGCCTAGAATCATAAGGATAGCACAATTTTGCGTCAGCCATCTATCTTAGCAAAAACTAGCGGTTAGGCCCTACCCGATGAAAGTCTTTGTCTACGGTACTCTCAAACCGGGGGAGTGCAACTACCGGCGCTACTGCGAGGGAAAGGTTGTGGATGCTTGCCCCGCGATCGCCCGCGGTCAACTTTTTGCGCTGCCGGTCGGTTATCCTGCGATGGTGGCCGGAGAAGGCATCGTCTGCGGTTTTCTCCTTTGTTTCGCTCGATCGGCTATTTTGGAAGATTTAGACCGACTTGAAGACTACGATCCGCTGCGGGAACCGACACAAAACGAATATCAGCGGCAGGAAATCGAAATCTGCGATCGACAATTCAAACCTCTAGGCACGGCTTGGGCTTACTTCATGCTACCCGATCGCGTTCGTGCTCTAGGAGGCATCTGGCTGCTCGATGGGACGTGGGAAAATAGGTTTTTCACAAAATAAAACGTTAATGCCGATGAGCTGAGGAAATTGCCATTGCCGCGGGCGAGGGCGGCTCGAACCTGTAACCGTAACCGCGAACAGTTTTAATAAACTGCGATCCTGTAGCATCAACTTGAATCATTTTCTTGCGAATCTGGCCGATATGTACGCTAACAACTTTCTCTTCTTCTGTGTTGCTGCAGTTCCAACCCCAGATTTTTTCGATTAGCTGTTGGCGACTCCAAGATTCACCGGAATGACTTGCCAAAAAATACAAAATATTAAATTCCAAGGTTGTTAACTTGATAATTTTGTCGTTGAGTGTTGCTTCCCGACGCGCTGAATCGATCGCGAATCGATCGAATATCATACGAGATGGAGTAACACACCTCATCCGTCTCAACACAACTTCGATCCGCATTGCCAACTCCGCCAGACCAAATGGTTTGCAGATATAGTCATCAGCACCGACAGACAGGACTTTAAGTCGATCGGCTTCTTCTGTGCGGCTGCTTAGCATGACCACAAAAACATTAGTACGGCGCTGCATTTCCTGGCAAAGATGATAGCCTGTAGTATCCGGCAAATTCCAATCTAGAACTACTAGCATTGGCTTGAATTCCTCAAACAATGCTAAAGCAGTCTCGCCATCTGCTGCCGAATCTACTTGATATTTCTGATTTAAAAAACGATGAACTAGAGTGCGGATGGCTGTGTCATCATCCACAACTAGAATTTTGGGAGCAGTATTAGTAGTCATCACAAAAAAATATCTTTCTTATTAGTTAAAAGTTGACGATTACAGATTTAGTCAAGCATAAATCCCAGCTCTCTCCAAATAACAGGCAATTCTTCAAGCAACTTAGCTTGGAGGTCAAAAGGCTCTCCCATATCCCAAATTTTGACTTCTAGACGTTCGTTAAACACGGTTATTTCAAGGTCGATCGGAGTTTGAAAGGGCAGATTTTTGTGTGCGTGGCGAACAGCATTTGTAAATCCTTCTATCGTAGCAAGTTTGCACTGCTGCAAAACTGCTTCTGGAATGGGTAGATCCTCAATAACTGCTCGACCCACCATAAAACTTGTGCAACACTATTGAGGTCAGTGTTTAGTTGAAGGTGAATTGTTTTAGTTGGCTGATTGTAACTTCGATAAAAGTGGCGATTGTGTCCTTTTTTAAATCCAAAATTCAAGCTGTTTAAAAAAATAACTGCCCGCTTCAAATAACCAGATTGATTCGTCTGCTGGGGTGACATTGTGTCGGGCTGAAAATTTTTCACAATTAACAGACAGTTGCGATTGTCAGAAGTGCGTGTATAGCTTAGCTTGTCGGCAATTTTGCTAATAAGTTTTATGCCGATTCCACGGGAGGGGATTTCATTGATATTATTTCTCATGTTGCTATCCTTTCTCATCATTTAATAGGTGATTTTGAGAGACACAAGAGAGTGGCATTTTGAAGGATTAATTTTGGATGATTTATGCCTAACTTTTCCCCTATGCCGTGCATTAGACCTCTTGCAAAAAAGATATATGTTATAATCAGAGGTTTTAAATTTAATCCCCTAGAGCTAACTCATAATTGTAAATTGCTGACAACAAATTACAACGCAGACCATAACGGCGACGGCGATTCCGATAACGACTCGACAATATTTTAAAAATTTTGAGACTCCGATTAACGTGTTCAATCACAATTCGCTCCTGTGCTAGAACTCGATTGTAGTCTTTTTCTATTCGAGAAAGTTTCCCATTTTTAGGTTTCTTTCTAGGGATATAACTATTGGGGTGATAATCCTTTATCCCTTGATAGCCACTATCTTGTAAGCTATTTGTTTCGGGATGAAAATGAGTTTTACTTTTTTTAAACAAGTTAAAGTCATGGCAATGCCCTGGTCCAAAAGCAGTGCAAATAATTTCTCTTGTCTCTTGATTAATTACCAATTGAGTTTTTAGAGTATGACATTTTTTCTTGCCTGAGTAATATCTTTTTTGTTTTTTTTTGGGTCGTTCAATCGCTGTTTCTGTGACATCCATCACCACGACCTCTGGATAATCAGAGTTTTTTAGTAATGCTTTCTTCCCAGGAATACGGAACTTTCCCGTTTTCATTAAAGTTGATTCGATATCAGTTACAATTCGGCAAATAGTTGATTCAGATACTCCCCAACTTGTCCCAATATGAAAATATGTTCGATATTCTCGCCAATATTCCAAGGATCCTAAGACCTGTTCTTCTAGAGTTAGGATGGTGCGACGTCCTCTTCTGTCTTTAGGATTTTCTACGGCAAACTTTTCTAAGGCATTAACCATTGCTTTTAGGGTTTGAATCTTGATACCAAATCTACGTTGAAATTGATCGGGTTTCAAATTTAGGTAAGATTGATTTTTCATGATTTACTTATTGTGTAACGACAACATAACTTTTTAGCATTTTATCCTGTTTATAGCAAGACAAGAGTGAAAATAGCTGAGGGGTTGGGATTCAATCAACTCAAGCAAAACTTTTCATTATATCATAAAATTATTTTGCAAGAGGTCTATTAGTTGTCAGGATCATTTTCTCTTGGTTGCTGGGGTCTTGACAAACTCAGTTTGCGATCGCTAAACTGATCTAAAATTGACATTGACAAATACAAAAGTAAATTATATAATGACGACCCTCAAAGCCTCTGACGAGGGATTAGTAAAAATTAGGCAAGCTAGAAGAGAGAGGGGCTCGACGATAGAAGACCCCAGATGGCTAGTAGAAGCTAGTCAAATATTAGAACCCGATCGCGCTTGGACAGAGGCAGGGCCCTATGCCGATGGCCTATCGCTGCCAACTTGGAGGCGTTTTTTAGCAGGAAGAGAACCAATTAAAGCCCATGCTTTCAAGGCTTTCTGCACGGTTTTGCAGTTGGATTGGGAAGAAATTGTCGATCGTCCTCCTTTAGCCTCCCCTTACCAAGTGGGGGTTGGGGGGGTTAGAGATTTTTGCCAACAGCCTATTGATTCGGTAGTGGAAGAGATACGGCAAAAATGCCACAGCAAAATCCAACAGCTTTACAGCAAAATGCAACTGTTGGATATTGCACAGCCCGTTGATGTCAGCAACCTCTACGTTGAAGTCAACATTTTGGAGGAAATTACCAGTTGGCAGCCGGGAGAAATTCGCGATTTATTGAGAGACTTCAACCCAGATGCGGATAACTTTAATCGCTTGGGATTGGGTAAAGTACGCCAGAAACGAGTACCAGGATTGGATGCGGTAAAATCTCACTCTAAACTGATGGTACTGGGCAAACCTGGTTCCGGTAAAACTACTTTTTTGAAACACATCGCCATTCAGTGCGATCGGGCAAAATTTGAAGCAAACAAAATACCGATTTTTATCCCTCTAAAAACCTTTGCTGAAATCGCTAATTTTGATTTATTAGAATATATCAGCGACGAATTTGCCAGTTGCGGAGTTGAGGGGCGATCGCAAACTGAATTCGCACTCAGTCAAGGCAGAGGTTTGATTTTATTGGACGGCTTAGATGAAGTACCAGAATCAGATAGCGATGCAGTCGTCAGACAGATTCGTCAGTTTGCCGGAAAGTATTACAACAATCAGTTTATTATTACCTGTAGAATTGCCGCTGCTAAGTACAGATTTCACGACGAAGCCTTTACCTGTGTTGAGGTAGCCGATTTTAATGATAAGCAAATCGCTGCCTTTGCGATCAATTGGTATGTGGCTTTTTCCCAGAATATGGAGGCAGGGAAAGCTTTAGCATCTCAATTTGTAGAGAAGCTGACACTGCAAAAAAATCAGCAAATCCGAGAACTGGCAGTAACGCCTATCTTGTTAAATTTGACTTGTTTAGTATTCCAAGCAAAAGCTGATTTTCCATCCAACCGAGCCAAGTTGTATGAGGAAGGAATGGAAATAATGCTCAGAAAATGGGATGAAACCAGAGGCATTCAACGGGATGAAGTTTATCGCGCTTTGAATTTGTGTCGCAAGAAACATTTACTTGCTTTTGTGGCAGCTATTACTTTCGATCGGGGGGATTATTTTGTTGAAAAAAACACAGTTCAGCAATTGATTGCTGATTATCTAGCTAACTTACCCGATGCCACAACTAACCGCGTTCAGTTGGAGAGCGATAGTGAGGGTGTGCTGAAGGCGATCGAGGCACAACATGGATTATTAGTGGAAAGGGCAAGAGGGATTTATTCATTTTCTCATCTAACATTCCAAGAGTATTTTACTGCTACAGAAATAGTTAACAATTCTGCTCCACAAGCTTTGGAAAAACTGGTCAGCCACCTGACCGAGAAGCGTTGGCGAGAAGTCTCGTTGTTAGCAGTTGGGATGTTGCAAAAAGCTGATGACTTGTTGCTGTCAATGAAGCAGAAAGTTGATGGAGTCATCGCTGACGATGAGCAGTTACAGCAGTTCCTAGTGTGGATCAACAAAAAATCCCTTTCTGTTGATTGTGCCTACAAACCTGCGGCAGTTAGAGCATTTTACTTGACCCTTGAATATCCCCTCCTTGACTGCGGCTTTGCCCTTTCTCTTGACCCTTGTCTGAAAAAAGTTGTGGGACAAGCTCTGGAACAGGTTCTTAACCTTGCACTTGAAGGTGCTCTTGACCTTGCCCTGAATACCGTCCTTAAGGATGCGCTTGAGCCTACTCTTGGTTACATCAGGCTTACCCTTGAACGTACCCTCGTCCCTAACCTTGACCTTGTTCTTGAATGCGACCTTGTACCTGCCCTTAAGCCTGAACAAAGGCAAGGGATACAAGAACTTCTGGAACAACTGCCCGATCCAAAAAGTGACAAAGAGATATTTGCAAAATGGTGGCAAGATAACGGTCAGGCTTGGGATAAGCGATTAAGACAAATGATGATTTTGTATCGCGATGTGCGTCGCGTTTGGCAATTTAGCGAGCAGCAGAAGTCATTGCTGAAAAATTATTACGATGCTAATAAATTGCTGGTAAAGTGCCTCAATAGCGGTTGTAATGTATCTCCTGCTGTGCGGCAGGAAATTGAGGAGACATTGCTGTTGCCGATCGCCAATATCCAAAAAATCGGTGACAAGTGCGTGAAGCGAAGCTATCCCGTAGGGAATCGCCCGCTCTAATTCCACTCGCTACCTACTCGGATATCAAGATGCGATCGCCCCACAATTCGTCATTCAAAGCCGAGGAAGCGTCAAAGAATCTATCCACCTTGAAAAACTGGGAAAAACAGCAAAAAGCCCCCTTTTTTAGGGAGCTTAGCAACTTCAGTTACTGCTCAAAAATGCAATCCTACTGCGCCTTTGGCAATGACTTTTGAGGGGTTGCTACACCAACTTTGGGAATATCCACGATCGGCGCATTCACCCCAATCATCAAATCGTTGGGATTAAGAATCTCTACCACCGGCTCGTTCAAAGCCACAACCAAACCATCAGATTCAGCAGGAAGGGGCGATCGAGCAAACTGGGGAGCAAACAATTGGCGGCCCCCACCGACACCAGACACCGCCGCAATCAACAAAGCTGCGATCGCACCTCCACCCAAAACCCAATTTCGTTTCGTCTTGCGTTCAACCCGCTGCAAAACCTTCGCCGCCAAATCCTGTGCCGATTGTTCCGCAGCCGGCACCGGCATTGAGCTAAAACTTCGCTGCATACTCAAAAGTCGCGAGTACAAACGCTTCGTCGCGGGGTCATTTGTCAGCAATTCTTCAACTTCTCGGCGTTCTGTCGCCGTCACTTCGCCGTCAAGGTAGGCACTCAGCAATTCAAAGCGATCGCGCATCATGGTAGTTACATTGCCCTGGGGATAATTGTTGTTAGCTGGAGTTTCACCGAGTGAATCCCCCATACGTTGCTGATTCTGATTTCTTGCTGATTCAAAGTTATGATTCATCTTTCACACCACTCGATAAAATTGGGAGAAGTACGCGATCGCTTTTAAAATGATTGACTCTTTATTTAGATTGTAAAATAGAAGCTTTGATGTCATAATAAACTTCATCAAATTTTCTTCACCTCGCCCAAAAACCGATACAATCTCCTCACTTTTGTCCTGCCGATATCCTAATTTTAGACTTTTGTGCGCTCTCCTTTGATTCACCCACCGACAAGTAAATCTAAAATCTCAAACTTGTAGGGCGAAATCTAAAATCTCAAATCTAGAATCTAAAATCGAATGAATTTTGCTAATGACCGTCAAGATATTTTTGCAATTGCAACTGCAATCTTTGACGAGCTCTAGCAATTCTAGACTTGACCGTTCCCAGAGAAACTCCGGTTATTTCCGCTATTTCCTCATAGGCTAAACCTTCAATTTCTCTCAAAACAATTGTCGTGCGGAAAACTTCCGGCAAATCGGCGATCGCCGATCGCAACTCGTCATAAAATTCTCTAGTCGTCAAATCATCATCAGGCCCCGGACTGTCCGCCGGAATTTCCCAATCAATCTCTCCATCTTCCAGAGCCCTGGGTACGTCCAGGGACAGAGGAGTTCGCACGCGCTTGCGCTTTCGCAACTCATCGTAAAACAAATTAGTGGCGATGCGACTCAGCCAGCCCCGAAATTTAACAGGCTCTTGCAAGCGGTTAATATTGCGGTAGACACGAATCCAGACTTCCTGAGCCAAGTCGGCTCGGTCTTGCCAATCGGGGGCCAAGTGATAGAGAACCCTGTCTACGTGGGACTGATACCGCTTCAACAGTTCTGAAAAAGCTGTGCTCTCAGGTCGGCTTCCTTCCTGACATCGCAACACCAAGTCATAATTAGAGAGTTTTTCGGCTGGCAATTGCACTCTTTGAACGGTCGCCACAACCGCAGACCAGGACACGGAAATAAAGTCGCTCATGGGTGGAATTGGCTCATCGAACATTCCACAGTTGTTGACGCTGACCGATCGTCACAAGTTCCCAAACAGGGGAAGAGATGGAGACTGGGGCATGGGACACGATCCCGAAAAGCCTTGATAACAAACAACCAATAACCAATGACTAATGACTGATGACTAATGACTAATGACTGACCTCGCACGCTCCAATACTAACCCAACTGCTAGAACCGTCGGCCCAATGTTCCTTTTTCCAAATCGGTACGTTGTGTTTGAGCGTATCTATGGCGTATTGACAAGCTGCAAAGGCAGAGTCGCGGTGGGGACAGCCAACAGCTACCAGTACGCTGATTTCCCCCACCTGCAAGTGTCCGACGCGGTGGTGAATGACGACCCGATTGACATCGGCCCACTGGCGGCGGATTTCCGTAGCAATTTGCTGGAATACTCGCACGGCCATTGGTTCGTAGGCTTGATATTCTAGGGAAACTACAGCTTGACCGTCAGTTTGGTTGCGGACTGTACCGCTCATCATTACCACCGCTCCGTTGGCGGGGTCATCTGCCAAAGTGTATATTTCTTCTACAGATAACGGCGCTATGGTAATGGCGAAGCTGTCTGATTCATGACATTGAGGTATTGTGCCGATCGCAAGTGCAGAAAGAGAGTTCATTGCCAAAGAGGTGATGCTGGAGAACTCTATCGATCTTGACACAAATCAAGTCGCGATCGATTTATCTTGCATCATGTCACGCATACATAAAAATCAATTTTTAGCAATATAGTTGTGAAGCCTAGCTATCTATCTTCGGGAATCTGCCCGAATAGTTGTAGCAGTGCGATCGGCAAAAATATAACTCACCAGAATCAAATTCCGACAGTGTTTAAAGGCGAGCAGCCTGTTTGCGCGATCGCCCATAGCTATCTATCGGCAATCGCAAATCAATCAGCAAGCACAGCAACATAAGTCGTATTATGCCAGAGTCGCAGTAAGCAATTTCTAAGCCCAAGCGATGACTGCGTTCCCTTTTTGATGACACAGTTAAGTTTAATTCGGCGCTCATACCGAGCCGCGCCGTCCAAATTTTTAGGAAAAAATGTAAACTTTATTTATTTTTTGTTCCGCAATGCTGGTTAAATGACATGATGTACTTGTGCAGATTTCAGGCAAAGCCAGCGAATACTCGGCAAAGCAAGACTGTAGCACCCTTTTGTACCTTTTTTTACCCACAAATTAATGGTTTGGGTGTTAATCTAACGTTTTGACCTGAGTCTGCATCAACAACTGTTAACAACAATCATGAGGAAACTATGGAAGCACTAGCATTGAATCATTCTTTTGTTGCTTATGAATCTCCAGAGTCCGAACTCCAACTGGAATTGAAAATTCCTAAATCTGCATTGGTCGGCGTTGCAGGTATGGCAGTAGCCTTATCTGTTGTTAGCGTCACTGGCGAAGCGCAGGCAGCTTGCCACTACAAGCGCTGCGGCGGCGGTCACAACCATCACAGCTACCGCGAAGTTGCCACCAACGGCGGTCGTCTGAATATCCGCCACCGCCCCAATGGCTGTTCTCGTGTCATCGGCAAGTTATACAGGGGAGATAACGTAAAATTGACCGGTCGTTACAGACACGGCTGGGCCCAACTCAAAGGTGGCGGCTGGGTTTCTAGTGCATGGCTCAACTAATTCTTAACTAGAGAAATTTACATTTTCTAGAAAGAATTTTAATCGTTATCCGGGTAGACCGGGTAACGATTATATTTTAAAGAGGCGATAGATCCTGAGAATCATCGAAGATCCGAAATTAATCACTAACAGCCCACCACCTAAACTTTACCGCCGCCGATCAGATACAGTAAAGCCATCCGCACCGCTACGCCGCTGGTAACTTGCTGAGAAATCAGGCTAAATTGGGGATCGTCCATCAAGTCCGAGCTAATTTCCACGCCGCGGTTAACCGGGCCTGGGTGCAAAACCTTCACATCCGGCTTGCAGAGTTTGAGCCGATCGCGCGTCACCCCATACAAAGAATGATACTCTCGTAAACTCGGCAGCAAATGCTGGCTCATCCGTTCCTTTTGCAGCCGCAAAGTCATCACAAAATCAGCATCAGCCAAAGCAGGTTCAAGCTGCCAGTGCAAAAATAACTTACCTGGACGAACATCGCCGCACTCAGCAAACAACAGCGGTAGCAAAGTCGGCGGCCCGGCCAAATGAACTTCAGCCCCAGAAGCCGTGAGACTCCAAATATTAGACCTCGCCACCCGCGAATGCAAGATATCCCCCACCACAGCAATTTTTTTGCCCGCTAAAAGTTCCAGCCGCGGGCCTTCGCTATCTAACAGAGAACAGATAGTAAATAAATCTAGCAAACCTTGGGACGGGTGTTCGTGCTGGCCGTCTCCTGCATTGAGAACGCTGACTCTCGAACCCAACCGATCCATTTCCGAAGCAATTGTGCTGGGAACTCCAGCTTGTTCGTGGCGGACTACCATCAAATCCGTTCCCATCGCCAGATAAGTCTTAGCTGTATCCAGAATAGTCTCTCCCTTGGTCAGAGAAGAACTACCAGGGGTAAAATTCAGCGTATCCGCCGACAGCCGCTTCGCCGCCAATTCAAAACTGTTGCGAGTCCGGGTGGAGGGTTCAAAAAACAAATTCGCGACCACTTGACCCTGCAGGGCCGGCACTTTCTTCGTGCGGCGGCCGAGCACCTCCCGAAAACTGGCCGCAGTTTGCAGCACCGTGTCGTATTCGTCGGAGGTAAAATCAGCTAGAGTGAGAATGTGTCGCCTTGTCCAAGTCATGCAATTTTAGATTTTAGATTTTAGATTTTAGATTTAGTGCATCATGACTATAGCGCGTTGCGTGAGAACCCCGGTCTTTTAAGCCGGGGATGAAACGCAGTTGCAGCCTTTAGGCGGCGAGTAATCTGTGTTATAATTTTAACAATGCGGAACAAGTGTATCAACTACGTATTGAACCATTCCTAGAACGGTGAGATCCCGGGCAGTAAGACACCCTCAGCATTTTTGTCTGAGAAAGACTTTTGAGACAGCCAAGCAGCGCAGGATGGGGAGCGTACCGAACTGGCAAGAGTGTTGAAAAGTGCGAACGAAAGCATAAGGCAAAAAGTAAGCGTAATTGCACCACCAAAAGGTAGTTGTTTTGAACGTCTAGAGGTGTCTTGACAGCGCCTTTAAGAGTGTCAAAGCTTCTTAAGAATCTCCGTACCTTCAGGTCGGAGAGTGTCAAGGGTTGGGAACTTGCTGGCACGCCTGCGTCGGGCGGCCTAGAATGTTCTACCGACAGTCGCGCGGATTCCGCTCAACATTATCTAACCATTTTTGACCGCCTTTGCCGTCATTAGAGCTATAATTAGTTTATGCAGTTGAGTCCCCACTGTGGCAGCTTTCACTAGCGCCGAAGTTGAAACGAATGCTTGACTCGCCCGAAAGCGGAAATTAGACTGTAGCAGCGAAAGAGTAATTTCAGTCGATCGCCAACTCAGCCTTGTCAAAAATAAGCCGAACGCAGCCTTTGCAGCATATGCTATGATATGTGGAAACAATCGAGGCGGCAAACTTCCCACGGCCGCTCGACAGCATATAGCGTGACATTTTAAAGATGATTAATTCTTTGAAGTCAATCTTGACTCTTCAGTCTTGCTTATAGGCCCTTGTCAAAACGAACTGTGTTAAGATACAAGTTGAATATGTAGCTTCCCGAAAAAAATCTACACGTATCTTGGCTAGACGGTTCTTGGCGAAACTGCGATAAAGAGTGTGCGCTGGGAAGTGGTAATTACACAAGATTTAAACAATTCAAGAGGTATTATGAGCCAGCAGGTTATACAGCCGATGGTTAAGTTCCAGCGTCAGGTGCATTCTCTCGTCACGTCTGACATTATCAAGCCGACAGACAGTATTTGGAAAATAGCTTTGCTTTATGGGGACGAATGGCCTTACTGGAAACAGCAACTCCTAGAGTTTGATTTTTCTATGCAAGATCCCGTTAGCGAGTTGATCGCTGTAGAAGCTTGGGACGAGGAATAACAGCCCAGACGGAGGACTTTGGTATCTGGGAGAAATTAACAGGCGATCGGGTAAATTTATCAATAAATTTGCCGCTTCTAACTTCTTCCTGATGACGTTGGACGTTGGGCGTTGGACGTTCGATCGATCGTTCGATCGCTCACGACATCGCACTAAGGACTGATGACTAATGACTAATGACCAATGACTAATGACTTCTCTTAAAGGCAAGCTGCTAAAGCTCTAGCTAATTGTTTAGCGGTTTGAAAACGATCGCCCGGTTTAGTTGCAGTGGTTCGCAAAATGGTCTCGCGCAACGAACGTGCGATCGTCGGAATATTTTCCAGCTTAAACCCGTAACCTTGAGTTATTTTGCCATAAAACTTTTGAGGGCTTTCGCCCGTCAGCAAAAAAATTAAAGTAGGCCCGATCGCATATAAATCAGACTGAGGGAGAGGTTGTCCCCGGTCTTGTTCCGGTGCGGTGTAGCCTTCAACGCCGATGCGAGTGCCCGGTGGAGTGCCGATTTCTTTAACCGCACCAAAATCCAGCACTGTAATGCCATTGTCGCGGTGGCGCACCAGCAAATTAGCAGGTTTAATATCCCGGTGGACGATCGGGGGTTTTTGAGAGTGAATGTAATCCAAAATTTCACAGGTTTGGATCATCCACTCGATCGCCTGTTTGGGAGCAACAGGGCCGCGGTTGTAGATGCGTTTTTCTAAATCCTCGCCGTGAAGCATTTCCATTACTAAATATTTTTTCCCCCCTTCGACAAAAAAGTCAAAAAACTGAGGAATTCCCGGATGGTGGAGAGCCTTGAGAGTTTTAGCTTCGCGTTCAAACAGTTCTTGAGCTTTACCTATTTGAGCCATATCAGCATTCATTTCTTTGAGGACTACCAAAGAAGCTGCGGGAGAACTTCCGGGTTTTTGAGCTTTGGCTTTCTCTCGATCCCAAGCTAAAGTCGTTGTCCCCATACCGCCTTGGCCCAAGGTTCGCAGCACTTGGTAGTGACGGACAGTGCGATCGACTTTAATCGGTTCGCCGCAGTGGATGCAGAATAAATTCCCCGGCGGGTTTCCCGCGTGGGTACACCTCGGGGTGGCAGTATGGGCGGTAGGGATCGCCTCAATTTTGCCGCCGAGTTCAATCGTGACAGCTTGGAAATGCAGAGTTGGGCCGCCCCGCGCCAACTGGATCAGCACACCGTCGGAGATCCAACCCTGAGACATCAGAATACCGTTAACAAAAGTGCCATTTGTTCCCGAATTGACTAAGTACCACTGACTGTCGGTGCCGCTTTTAACTCTTTGCAATTCCAAGTGTTCGCGCGACACAAGAGCATTGGGGATCACAACGTGATTTTCAGGAGAACGGCCGATGCGGACAATGGACTCGCTCTCGAAACTCCACTGTTGCAGGGGGGTCTGTTTTTCTGGATCTAAAAGAGTCAGCAGCATTTTCGATTCATAGGATTAATTCTGCCCGGTAAGATCTATATAAGGTGGACAAGACTGATATCAAGGACAGATTTGAAATTTATTTCTTGCTTATTTCTAGGGAGTCGGTTGCTTCTAGTCTACAGGCGGGAATTCAGGACGGCGTATCCTTACTCACCAAACTCACGGATAACGGGAATTAGAGATCGAATCATTGCTGCGTTTAAGTCCCGATCGAGCAACAAATAGTCAGACTCACAATCACAAACTCGTTTTTTTGGCATTGGTTGCTTGTTACCGCCAGCCCCACAAGTTTTTGATGATGGATATGTCGAAGGGTTGACAGTTAACTGTTACCTCTGGCTAAAAGGAAGAAAATTGAAACAATGAATAATTTTGTTTTATTTCCCGCTCAAAGGAGGAGGCTTTAAACCCATTTTTCTCGGTAAGAGGACAGAAAGTCAAGCCTTGCCCGGAAAAGGCCGTTCCTGTTCTCGAACGCCCAACAATTACAGTTTTAACCTAGCGGGCGAGGGCGCTGCTTTGGAACAGTGGACAGCATCCAAATTCTAAAATCGAAATGCGCCTACCTGGGCGCGAATGATAATTGCCGTGAGGTTGTCGTGACCGTTGCGTTTGTTGCCTAATTCAATCAACTCGGCAACTCCGCGATCGAGATTAGCTTGGGGATTCAACAGGGGTTCGAGAGTGCTGGGCCAATTAGTTTCGAGCAAATCATTATCTGTCAGACCGTCGGAGGCCAAAATCAATAAAGTATCTTCGCACAAGTCTAAAAACTGCACGTCAGGCTTGAGAAAATTACCGTCTCGCGGGCCGAGGGCTTGAGTTAGTTGATAGGCGTCGGGACGGGAATAAGCAGTTTCCGGGTCAATCCCGCGCTTAATTTCGCGCTGTCCGACTTCGTGGTCTGAGGTAATTTTTTCTAGGGGCTGGCCTTTTCTGAGTCGGTAGAGGCGGCTGTCACCGACGTGGGCCACGGCGAATTTGGTGTCTTGAACTAAGACTGCGACTAAAGTTGTACCCATGCGGGCGCTGCCGGAGCGTTTGTCGTTTTGATTGATTTCAAAGATGGCTTTGTTGGCGAGGATCACTCCTTCGCGGATGGTGTCGGCCTGGGGGAGTTGATTTTCCCAACAGTTTTGAAAGAAGTCTCTGAGGGTTTCAGCGGCTAGTTGACTTGCTACTTCTCCGCTGTCGTGTCCGCCCATCCCGTCGCAGAGAATGTAAAGCCCTTTGGTTTGAAAGATGCGACCGAAGCAGGTTTCGAGTTTGTCTATCTGAGTCCAGATGCTGAAGAAGTCTTCGTTGTGGTCGCGGGTGCGGCCGACATCGGTGAGGCCTGAGTCTTCTAAGCTGTACATCTGGACTGGCATGGGCTGCGTTAAGACTTCGCCAGCGTCGGAGGGCGAGTTGTCGGGGATGCTATTTTGGAAACGGGTGGGGGTTAGGGTTAAGGTTGCTGCTGGTGGGGTTTGGAGTTCGAGGGGAACGGTTTCTAGGCGCGATCGCAATTCTTCGATGGTGTCAATCTCGCCTCGGTACATTTGTTGCAGCAGTTCCAGCAATGCGCCAAACTGAGTGCGAGCGGACTGGTTAAATATCGTCTCCCACAATTGCCCCAAATCTATTAGTTGCAGGTTTGAGCCGGCGGGTTCGGGATAGAGGTATTGCATCCGCAAAGAGGCAAAGGAAAAGGAAGTGTCGGGGTTGACTCGCAAATTTGTCAGTTCCAGCAAGCTTTGCCGACAGCGCCAAGGTTCTAGGGCTGCCCACAGTTCTGTCATTTCGTGCAGCCAGTACACAATTTGCTGGATGGATGTTTCCGGCTGACTCCACCGTTCTACCAGCAGCGGCCATTGGGAGCAGTTTTCTAGCAGCAGCACTGCCTGTTTGTTGTCTGACCAGCTATCGTGAATGACTGGCAGGTTGTGAGAGAATTGCCAGCGGAGTGCTAGATAAGGTTCGGCTATGCCTTGGCAAAGCTCTGCTAAGGCCGAATTGGTCGAATTGTCTCCGTCTTGGATTGCTTTGTAGGGTGAAGTTCGTTTGGCGACGCTGGCAGAGTTGGCTGCTAACATTGCTTTGAGCGGTGACATTTGCAGCGGCTGAGTGTCTAATACTTTTACTGCTACTGTGTCTGAGGGTTTTCTCGCCGGCAGGGTTTCTAGGAGTTGGTAACGCTGCTGGCGGTCTAGATAATCTCCCGCAGGCTGGGAAGAAATTAAATATTCGGAATTGGGGACGGGGATTTCTGGGGATTGGGGAGATGCGACCTCGGGGTTCTCTGTTGTTTGTGGGGGCGGAGCTGGCTGTGGTGCGGTGATGAAATTGCTTTCAGATAAGGTTATTTCGCGCTCTGGTGCTGTTATAGAGCTTTTTTGGTCTGTTTGCAAGGATGCGGGGACGATCGCCTCCACGATGTTTTCTGGGTCAATATTTTCTGGGCTGCTGAATTCGGCGGCATCGGGCTGCGGAGAATTTGGTGCGGCGGCTGTTGCTGCGTCGGCGGTAATTTCTGTTTTAATCGGGTTGGCGATCGGTTCGGGAGAGTTTTGGGCTGATGCGGTTTGTGGAAGGTTGTCGGTTTTTTGGGCAAATTCGGCTGGGGGTATGGTTGACTGGTCTGGCGGGACTGCTAGAAATTTCGACGGACTGCAGATAATTGCCCGCCACACTTGACCTGTTGCGACTCCGCAATTTTGACATAATGCGGCGCTAACAGCGACTTGGGCTCCGCATTCATGGCAAGGTTTGTAAATTAGGGAATTTCCGCATTGTTGACAAAACTTGTTTAGATTGGGATTTTCAAATTGGCAGCGGGGACAGAGGATCATAGGGCTTTTAAATTGGAGATGTGCGATCGACTCAAAGCGGTGGGGAAGTTTTTGGTTTTGGGCTGTGAGTTATGACTTTTGAGTTTTTGGGCGTGACTCGCAAGGGATAACTCCCATTGTCCTATGCCTTATTTTACCGGCATCAATTGAGAACTAAGATATTTATTAGAACTGAGTTGTTGTACCGGCGTCAGGAATCGGTCTGTCAAGCGATCTCCACAACAAAGTTTTTTGCTTCACAACCTTTGGGGCCCCGCGCCACCAGCGTAAGCGTGAACTCATAGTTGGACAAAGCCCGAAGCCCCTGTTTAACAATGGTTGCAAAGATTAGGTTAAAAGAAATTTTCTGTATAATCTTCTTGGACAACGGTTTCTCGGGCGATCGACACAATGGTGGAAAGGGGTACTTCACAAAAATATTTCCTGCGGAATTGTTCTTCGGAGACTGCTGCTAGGAATTGCGCTACAAAACCGACTGCTGGCGGAAAATTGGGCTCGTCGAATTGGGTTGAGGGACTAGAAAATAAGGCTTTGGAGATTTTCTCTCCCTTTTCTGCGGTTTCCGGTTGTCTGGTGATGTGAAAAGCTCGATCGCGATAATTGACTTGGAAACCGAGATTTTTTAGGGTTGTGAACCCCCATCGCAGGGGTGTGTCGCCGATGCCTAGTTTTTGAGTTAGTTGGTGCCTGGTGACTGGTTTGTTGGTGCGGCTGAGGTATTTGGCGATGCCGATAAGCTGTTGGCAGATTTGCTGTGGGGGCAATGGTGGGGGTAAACTGTAGGCGATCGCCAGTTTTTGCTTAGTCTGCTGCGCTTTCCGAAACCAGATCCGCAGTTCGTCCCAGCTTGCTGGACATTCTTTGAGGATAATTGAGTTTTCGCGATCGGCTATTTCCAAATAGTCGGGATTTTCTGCCAGCATTTGAGATCCCAAGTTTCTGCTAGCTGCTAACAACTCTTCATCGTTATTTCTATTCCGCCAGTCTACAATCCAATCTATTTTTGTCTGGGGATTAACTTGTTTCTCATCCCTGGATTCCTGCACAGAAATCAACCGCACTTCATAGTCCGACGTGTAAGTATTGAAATCAAGTTCGACAGTTGCATCGCACCGCCCTTGGGGAACTTCGTCTCGGTAGTGTCCCCACCAAATGCCGGGAAATCCTGTATCGCTAGATTCATCCCAAACTTCAAAAGAAGTTTTGATATACTTTACTTGGTTTCCTTTTAAATCTTGAATATTCTTATTTTTGATATTCTGAAACCAGCAGTTTTCAACCAGCAATTTTGGTGCAGGGTTGCCCATGCCGCAAGGTTCGAGCAATTTGAGTTCTTGAAATAACTCTTTTCCTAACTCGGTTACAGTAATTTTTAAATCTGCTTGAACGGAGGCTGCTGTTAAACTATCTGGGCTGTATTGTTGTCGGAGTTGTTGATTTACGGCATCGGTAAATATAGGAATATTTTCAACAGGGAGACTCAATCCGGCGGCGAAGGGATGACCGCCGAATCTGTCCAATAAATGCGCTTGGTCTTTGACTAATTGGTAAAGGTCGATTTGATTGGCGGAACGCGCCGAACCCCTGGCTATTGGGGATTTGGAATTTAGGATTTGGGATGGAGAAAGTGTTGCCAAATCCGGGTTTAAAGAATCAATTACTTGTGTTTCCGCAAGACTGGGGTTAATTTTTTCGCTTCCTTCTGTGCAGAATAAAATTACCGGGCGGCCGTATTCCTGGGCGATTTGTCCTGCGACTAATCCTAATACTCCTACGGGCCATTGGGGGTCGCTGAGGACAATAACGCTAGTAGTTGAAAGGTCGAGTTTGGCGAGTTTTTCGGCTGCATCTTTGGCAACATCTTTTTGTAAAGATTTGCGTCGGGTGTTGGCAATTTCGGTTAAATTTGCTAGTTCTTCGCAGCGTTTTTTGTCGCGGCTGGTGAGGAGTTCTACGCAGAATTTGGCGTCGCCTTGAATGCGGCTGACGGCGTTGATTCTGGGGCCAATGCCGAAGGAAATGTCGGTTGGGCGATCGCCTGTTCTTTTGCACAAATCGAGCAATTTTGCAACTCCCGGACGGGTGGGATTTGTGATTTGTTTTTGCAGTTGTTCTATGCCGATTTGTGCTAAATGGCGGCTGTCTCCTGTAAGTTGGACTAAATCGGCAATTAAGCCGATCGCCACTAATTCCAATAAATCTGTGAGCGGGCGCTGCGGAATATCCGGCAGTGTGTGATACAATGCTTCGATTAATTTGTAAGCTACCGCAACGCCAGACAGGTTAAACAGTTGGTGGTTGGAGGGAAAGTAGCGGGGATTGATGATTGCTGTCGCTGGCGGGCGATCGTCCGGTAATGTATGATGATCCGTGATAATTGTATCGATATTTAAGCTAGTAGCATATTCGATTTCAGCAATATTTGTACTGCCGGTATCGCAGGTAATAATTAAGCTAATTCCAGATTCATGTAATTTATCTATGCCGGGGATATTGAGTCCGTGAGATTCAGTTAAGCGGTTGGGAATGTAATAAGTTAGTTGGTCATTTTGAACAAAAAACTCTCCCAATCCGTCCCAAAGTACCGATGTTGAAGTTATGCCATCGGCATCGAAATCTCCCCAGATTGCGACTTTCTCGCTGTTGTTTATTGCTTGCTGAATTCGTGCGATCGCCCAGTTCATTTCTAGTCCGAATTCAAACGGACTTGCTGGCTGGTAAAGTTGGGGGTTTAGAAAACCAGGGATTAGTTCTGGATTGTCAATTCCTCTGTGCCAGAGAAGTGCCGCCGCATAGTTTCCGGGGAGTCCTGGCGCGTGTTTTCTAACAGCTTGGATTAGCCAATCGGGGGGTTGGGCTATGGGTTGATTTTGCCAATTTTGAGTTAATTCGACCATTTTATTTTAGATATTTAAATTGATTTTTTGAGTAACTAAGTTAACCATAATTCTGTAGGGACGGGTTCACCAACAATCTTTAATTAAAATCCACAATATAGCCTTTCTCAAGCGTGGTGAGGTATGCCCAATGCCCAATGCCCAATGCCCTATGCCCGACAGTACCTCATCTTTGGCTTGAAAGGCTATATCTATAAACCCGCCCCTCGCTTGCTAACAAATCAGAAACCCGTTTTCTTCCTAAATTTCTCGTTTATAGCCGCAAAAATTCGTATAAACCGGGTTTCTAGCATCCCAATGCGTCCAAGATTGAAACTGTCCGAAGATTTTGCATAGTAAAAGGTTTAATTATATCGCGTCCTGTCGGTTGACTGCAATAAAATTGGTTCGCAGCATCGCACAGAAGTCGTGTGAAACTGCGGATTTAAGTCCGCACTACAAACTGTTTTTTATTATGGTCGATCGACCGAACATAATATTAAATAGATATTTCCTCGATTATAGCAAGATTTGGCAGCCAATTTGCGGGAGTTTCTGCCGGAAGGTTTAGTGAGGAAATTTGGGTGTCTTGGGTGCGGTTGCATCTAGTGGCGAATTGACAGGAATCGCACAGATTGGCACTAATTTCTACTTGCGGGAAGAATTCGCCGCCTTCTGTATAGCGCTGTCGCCAGTCGGTTAGCTGCTGCAATATTTGGGTTAAATCTTGTTTGGTGCGATCGTGTTCTGTTTGATTGTAAGAAAATGTGAGTTTTTGTGGCGGTTCTTTTCCTTGGAATTGGACGAACCAGTATGTCATAGAAACTTGTTCGGGGGAATAATCGCTGGTTTCGACTAAGACGTATAAATAGAGGCGAGTTTGCCAACTTTCGGCTATCCATTTAGATTTTTGAGGGCGGGGATAGGTTTTCCAGTCGAGGATTTGGGCTGTGTTGGGTTCGGCGATTAATAAATCGTAGATAACTGTGAATAGGTAGTCTTGAAAAATTAAGATGCGCGGATGTTCGGCTTGACGGAAAATGCGATCGCTACTTTCTGAGTTTGCGAAAAGTTCGGGGGCGGCGTTGATAAATGCTGCTACACAGCGCCCCAGTTCGGCGTCTTGTTGGATGATGGATTCAATGGGAAGTCCGAGTTCTCGCTGCTGCATCAAGAGGTGAAAGTGGCTACCCAATGTGAGTTTTTCTTTGTGTTCTGGGGATGCGGTGGTGGCGAGGAGTTCTAGGTAGCTGTATTGAAATTTGCGGGGGCATTCTTCGAGGATTTTGAGTTGGGTTTGGGAGAGTCGGAGCATTTTTATTTAGGAGATATTAAGGATTTTTGGTAAAGTTTTGTTGTGCAAATTATCAAATTTAGGCGTATCCAGCCTGGACGACTTGGAGAAACGTCTCACAAATCATTGAGGATTGCTATAGCTATTGAATACGATCGCCCTTTTCCCATCCCAAATCCATTCATAACGATCGCAATACCTCTTCAAACTCTCGCAGCGCCACACTAGAACCAATCTGCCAAGCGCGATCGCAATATTGAGGAATTAGCGTTTTGAGATCGTAACCGGGAAACCAGCGACTCGTTTGAGACTCTCGATACTGCTGTGACTCGAACTGATAAATGAATAATTGACTTTGACGGTAAACCCAGAGTTCCAAAGGTGCGATCGCTTGATAATCCTCTGGTTTAGTAGTGCAAGTCAGGTCAATTTCAATCGCTAAATCTGGGGGTGGATCTGTTTCTAAATCAATGCGCTCATTGCCTAATATCTGTTCCCTATTCTCGATATAAAAACAGTAATCTGGTTCAATTCCCTGTTGGTTAATCCGCTTCAGCGTAATTGGGGTAAATGCGTCCCAATCTCTGCCGACATGACGTAGCAAAGCTTTGACAAAATCTGCCAGTATATCTGCATTCTTACCGTGTCTTGGCAATGGTGACATAATTCTAATTTCTTGAGTCTTGCTACTGTAACGAATTCTCAATCCAGCTTTATCCTCTCGACTGGCTAGCAATGCCTCGTAATCTTCCCAAGTTCTAAATCGCAGAATGAGTTCGTCTCCTGCTGCGAGAGAAATTGTATCTTCAGTAATTGTTGGTAATACCATATTTTTCAATTCCCGGTCAATATGACTTCTTCCTAATCATAGCAAAGTTAGAGTTAGCATTCGCACGTTCCCAAACAACCTACAAGTACCCAATTTGTTGAGCAAACCACATTGCCGCCGTCCCATTTCCTTCAGTCAAAAGTTTCAAAGTCTCCGACAGCAAAGCAATTGGCAATCCCTCAAGTGCTACAGAAAATTCGCACTGCTCATATTTTCCATTCTCCTGCAATCGAAATGCTAATACTCTCACACCATTAATATCTACTACCCAATATTCAGGAATTCCCAAAGCAGCATACAAGCGCTTTTTTTCATCTAAATCGCTCGTCAAAGTAGTATCGGAAATCTCTGCGACTAAATCGGGAACTCGTGAATTATTGAGGTTAATGCGTCGCGGTTCTCCTTTTTGGGATTGGTGGAAGTCTCCGCCAATGTATAAAACTTTATCGGGTGCACCTGAACCCACTTTAGGTTTTTCAATGACACAACCGCTAAGAGAATCAAAATTTTGTCCTGCTTTGGTGGTAAACCACACAAAAAATATGATTGTAAAAATATCGTTAAATCTGGCGTGTTGAGGCCCTTCGTTACCCATGTTTATCCAAATATATTCTTCGTGAAAGAATATTTTTGCTTGCTCAAATTTGGGATTTTCGCAAGCAGCTACATAATCTTCCCATGTCGCGGGTTGCCATTGAGGAATTTCGTCCGCTTTAGGAAGGATGAATTTTGCAGTTGTAGAAGTCATAATTCAAAACCAAATTAAGGATAACTTTGTCCTAAATGAAGTTGATAGTTATCTGCTGGGAACCAAGAAACCCGGTTTTTGCTGACAAGACACGTTACCAACCGCAAAAACCGCAAAAAAGCTGATTTCTTTATCATTTTAGATCGATCGCAACTTTCAAGCAAAAGATCGATCGCACTCAAACATCACAAAATCACTCTTTTGTCAAGACAAAAACACTTCCTTCATTGCCGCGCCCGATCCGCAAATCGCCATCTAAATAAGTAATATCCAGCCATCCCTGCTGTTCCCGCGCATCCAGCTTGAAATCTACAGCAGCAAACTTTTTCCCCGACTCAATCTCATCGATATATTTTGCCGGAGATTCATAGCCAATCAACCTGCTTAAACCCAAAATCGATCGCTCAAATTTCACCTGCACTCGCCGTTCAGAGGTAGCCTCAAATCTCGCAGCTACGCTGACAATTCCTTCTAAATAAGGCAATCCGTAAACTTCGGCAATGTTATAAATTTTTGATTCTTTGACGCGGATAGATTGATAAATTTGACCTAATTTTAACAGCGGAAAACTGTCAATATTCAACAGGGCGCGGCTGCTGGTGTACAACAACCGCCAATCACCTTCTAAAAGCTCTGCGGCTTCGACGGGGCGAGATGTGGGGTTGTAATCTTCCAATTGGGCGATCGCACTTAAAATCGCCTGTTTGTCGTTGGGAGTCGCCAGCAAACCGCGATTCTTACCAGCAATTATCTCTAATAGTGCAGATTTTTT
Source organism: Microcoleus sp. B4-D4 (assembly GCF_036705185.1). Taxonomy (NCBI): domain Bacteria; kingdom Bacillati; phylum Cyanobacteriota; class Cyanophyceae; order Oscillatoriales; family Microcoleaceae; genus Microcoleus; species Microcoleus sp. B4-D4. The sequence continues at coordinate 29,842 of NZ_JAUBTX010000025.1, forward strand.
AAGCATAATTTTTTAAGAGTCAGTAGTCAGTAGTCAGTAGTCAGTAGTCAGTAGTCAGTAGTCAGTAGTCAGTAGTCAGTAGTCAGTAGTCGGTAGTCATTAGTCATTAGTCATTAGCAGTTTTTAGGGGCGGATTTAGCTAAGGATATATGATACAAATGACTGAAAAAATGGCAAAGCCCGCCCTCTTCTTCTCTGTACGTAGTGCGAACCCTAGATTTATTTTAATCTTCAGTCTAGCCGCGAAAATCGTTTGATAAGGAGTGGTTTCAACCGCCGAATCTTATTCGATTTAGCATGAACCATTACCGATTCCCAATGACTAACACGCCAAATTTTACGAGATAGAGTAGCGTCCGATACAGGTGCGCTAATTCTTGCTCGTTTTTGGCATAAAGCCTGAGAATTTCGCCCGCGCTGACAGTACCTTTTTGCTCGATCGCCTTTAACATCTCCATCTGAATCTTAACAGAGATTCTTCGGTCTTGACCGAAACTGCTAAACCAAATAGTCTGCAACTCTTTCAGAAGTTCTGGTGTGGCGATCGCACCCAGACTCAGCACCATATCATTGGTTAAAGTTCTAGTCGCATAATGGCCCAACACCCGAAACGGATCGTCGCTTAGCGGATAAGGCGGTTTCCCTGGTTTTAAAGGTGCCGATTCCGGTGCCGAAATCCGAATTTCTGCTAATTCCCGCCACAACTGTTCGTAAGCAGCAATTACTACTTTCCAATCATAAATCTCCCTCGCCCTTTGTCGGGCATTTTCACCCATCCGCTTTCTCAATTCCGCGCTGTCAATTAACAGACACAAAGCACGGGTACAAGCATCAATATCAACTGCTGTGGCTAAGGAAGTGTGACCCATGTAAGTCGGCCAATTCAAACTACCGTCGAGATAATTTAAGGCTAAATCCAAACAAACTTCTGGCGGCGGGATGAGTGTGGGAATGCGGAAGCCATCGATTTCGTGGCGTACTGATTCTTTGTATCCGTTCCAATCAGAAACTATGGCCGGCAGTCCGTTAGCCATTGCTTCGATTGGTGTCAGTCCGAAGGTTTCTTGAATGTTATCGGAAAGCGAAATAAAAATGTCGGCGGCCGACCAAATATTAATTCTAATTTCCGGCTTTCTGCCGTCTAAAAAAATAGCATTTACCGAGGGACAAAATATTTGCGCGCTATTTTTAAAGTCGGGTTCTTCTCTCAAATCTTCGATCCAACCGGCTTGAATTAGGTGGATTTTAGCTTTAGTCTGCTGTGCTGCCCGTTCTAAAGCGATGTACATTGGTACGGGATGGGCTTTTGCCGAAAAAGTTAATCTACCGACAAACAACACAACAATATCGCCGGGAGAAATGCCGAGTTCTTGTCGCTGTTGGCGGCGGCTGTTAACTGCTTCCACACCCTGCGGAAACGCGCTGCAATCGACTCCTAGGGGAATAATTGGCAATTTGATCAAAATTTCCGGTTGACCGCCGTTGCGCTGCGCTAAATATTCTGACCACTGCGTCAAAACTCCTTCTACTGCTGTTTTCACGGCCCCAGAGGTGCAGATCAGCGCGTCCCAAGGCTGTGTCGGTGCGGCGATCGAATCGCCGATCGCCTCCATGACATATTTTGTACCGATTGTGTGGGTAACGCCGCAAATGCTGTAGGCCCGCTGATCGACAAATCTGCGCGCCCAAGCCAGGTCTGCCAGGGCCGGATCGGGTCGGTAAATTGTCCCCGGTTGAGATAGCAAATCCGATCGTTGTGTGGGAATCCAGCGGACTTTCCGAGGTGTTTCCAGCCAAGGTTCGATGCGGGCACAAAATTCCTCAAAAGTGGTTTGGCTATCTGCACAACAGTAGAGAGAGTCAGCGGTGCCGTGTTGGACTAAGCTTTTGAGAAATCCTTCTCCGGCTGCATGACGCCCCAGAAGTCTCTTTCCTGTGGTGTCGTAACCCTCTTTGTTGTATAAAACGGCTGCGGTGGTATCCATCCTGAGATTTATTGCTTGAGAGTTGACTGAACAATGTAGAGGGTATTCGCCATCAGGCTTCACTCGAAAACCAGGAGAGTGTTGTGAATCTGCCGCTTGCCAGAGAGCCCTGCGTCCTGGATCTGTTAAAGGGCGATCGTCTCAGATTACAATACTTACGGCTAAAAAAGGATTGGCAAGAGCGGATTTTAGTGTTATTCTGGGGCCCATGCTCGGGACAAGTTCCTTTTCGGTCTGCCATCCTATCGAGATCCGGAAGCAAACAGTCTCTGTGGTATAATGCCCTAGCGCTGCTAAATGCCGGATGTGCAAGCGATTGATCGAAAGAGCAGTCACTCGGCAAAATATTACCTCTACTCGATCGCGTCTTTCCGTTTAGAAACCGAGAATCATGTATAACCCATCTCTGCGCCAAATCCCTCGCCACTTGCCTGCCGACGTAATTCCATTAAAGCAGGAATCATCTCTTTTAGACTGGTTGGAATCTCAGAATCGCCTGTTAGCAAGGGATGTCCAAGAACCCAACTATCTCAACGAAGAAGAATTTCCCGAACTGATGGCAGTTGACGACAATCCTTACGATGATTTAGAAGAAGAAGCGGAAGATGATGCCGGTGCAGGCGACGAATAACGGATAACAGGGTGAAAGAATCAACCGGAAACAGGGAATAAAAACTAAGAGATTTTGCAATCTCCGGTATCCCACCCTATTCCTCAATTGTCAATTGCTTATTCTCAAATGGTGTGTGTGCAGGAGTGATATGGATAACTTTGTCGATGAAAGAATCCCTTTTAGTATACCTTTCAAACTTACAGGTCGGAATTTATTGCTCGTGCTGGGTTTTGGACTTGGCATTGTAGCGATCGGTTTAGATGTAGCATCTGGCAGATTTTTGAATTTGCCTCGATCGCTATTTTTACCGCTAGTGGTTTGTGCTTTCGTTGCATCGGGATTGGGCTATCTAGTAGTTCCCGTACTCCAAAAACTGAAAGCAGGACAAATAATTCGCGAAGACGGCCCCCAAGCCCACTTGAAAAAAGCCGGAACTCCAACAATGGGCGGAGTTTTTTTTGTACCGGCGGGAGTCGCAGTCGCTTTACTCTGGTCTAATTTTAACTCAGACGTTGTGGCAGTATCGGCTTTAACTTTAGCTTACTGTTTCATCGGCTGGCTGGATGACTGGCAAATTCTGCGCCACAAGTCGAATAAAGGTATTTCACCTCGGATGAAATTGGCTTTGCAAATAGGTTTTGCAGCTTTATTTTGTCTGTGGTTAATGTTGCACAATCCAGCAATTTCTACGAATATTGCTTTGCCTTTCGGTTGGGTATTGCCTTTGGGTTTGCTGTTTTGGCCGCTGGCGGGTTTTGTGTTAGTTGCTGAAAGCAATGCTACTAATCTTACCGACGGCATTGATGGGTTGATGGGAGGTTTAGGGGCGATCGCACTTTTGGGATTAGGCGCATCTGTAGCCTCAACTTCTCCAGAATTAATGATATTTTGCGCCTGCATTAGCGGCAGTTGTCTCGGTTTCTTAACTCACAATCGCAATCCAGCCAAAGTGTTTATGGGCGATACAGGGGCCTTAGCTTTGGGCGGTGCGTTGGGTGCGGTAGCTTTATTAACAAACAGCCTTTGGATATTATTAATTATCAGCGGGATTTTCTTTGTAGAAACGCTGTCGGTAATTGCTCAAGTAGGTTATTACAAAGCTACAAAAGGCCCGGATGGCATCGGCAAGCGTCTGTTAAAAATGGCTCCGCTGCACCATCATTTAGAACTGTGCGGCTGGCTGGAAACTCAGGTTGTTGGTATCTTTTACTTAACTAACGGGGTGTTAGTGTTAATGATTTTGATGTTGTCTAGCAATAGTTAACAGCGGATTATTAATAGACTTTACAGCATATGTAGCTGATGTTTTCTGCCATGTTAAAAAACAAATAAGATGCCCGTTCCACAAGAACTCAATGCAGTTGTGGAACGGGCATTTTGCCAGTTTTAGATTAAAAAAAGCCTCAAAAAAGGTAAAATAAAACTGGTTCGTAGTAAGGACTTTAGTCCTGATTGACTCAACAACCAGCAGAGAGGATGAATGAACAGTGCGGAGTTTTTACCCTTTGTTTCGGTTGTGGTACCTGTTTACAACGGTGAGAGGGATTTGCCGGATTTAATCGAGTGTTTGCGATCGCAAACTTACCCGCGACACAGTGTAGAATATCTCATAGTAGACAACAACAGTCGCGATCGCACTTCAGCAATTATCCAAACAGCTACAAACTTGAACCCCCCCTCAGTCCCCCCCTTGGTAAGGGGGGGAGGCAATTTGGATAGAATAACCATTCGCCACCTCACCGAAAACCAGATTCAAAGTTCCTACGCCGCCCGCAATAAAGGGATTCGCGCCTCCACAGGCGAAATCATCGCCTTTACCGATGCAGACTGTCGCCCCGAAACTCAATGGTTGGAAAATTTAGTTAAACCGTTTGCTGACTTAGAAATAGGAATTACCTGCGGTGAAATCCTCGCCCTCCCCGGTAATAGTCTCTTAGAAAAACACGCAGCCCGCGACAATACTTTATCTCAAAAACATACTCTCGCTCACCCTTTTTGTCCCTACGGTCAAACGGCAAACTTAGCTGTACGCAGGCATATTTTAGCACGAGTCGGTTTATTTCGCCCGTACCTTACGAGTGGTGGCGATGCGGATTTGTGCTGGCGGATGTTGCGGGAAACATCCTATAAAATGTATTTTGCCGAAAATGCGATCGTCCGACACCGCCACCGTTCTACAATAAAACAGTTGCAAAGTCAATGGTATCGGTACGGCGAATCTAATAAATATTTGCACGAACTCCACGGCGTCGATTTGATGCGTGAATTTACCACAGGCGAATATTTGTATCGGCTGGCTAGGTGGCTGTTAAAAGAGTTGCCGGTTGCTGCGGCTAAAAGTGATCTCGCCCGCCTCGATCTGGTAGATTTGTTACATACGCCGATCGGTCTTTTGAATGTTAGGGCAAGGGCGAGGGGACAGCGACAAGCCAAACTGCCTTTAGCAGCTCGGAAAATCCCACAATTATAACTGTACGTCCGTTATTTTTAAATTTGTTGCGCTTAAATTTGTGCCAATCGAGACTGGGATTCCTTGGGAGATAGGTGGAATTGTGTTAATAAAGTTGATGTTCCTTTCCGCTTCGCTCTCATGTCTAATGCTGTTTGATAAAGTTCCCAATCTTCGCGATTGAGATGTCTTAGCTCATTCACGATTTCGCTGTCCTTCAGTATACTTTTTACCAAAGAGTTATAGCCGTCATATTTGTTTGTGTTTTCATGGGTTATTTGGATTTCTGGCCAATTTAACATCTCGCCAATATCTGTTAAATCATCTTTAAAAAATGCTTGGATTCCTACAAAATCAAAATCAGTTATATTGCGTCCCCCAACGTATTGAGACATTTCATTACGCAGTTTAGGAATCTTGGCAAATTCCACTATATCTAAGTTGTTTTTTTGCAGATAATTGTGCCAACTCTCATCTTCAGTACGAGGGAGAGTTTTCCAAAAAAAATACAAAGAAATTAACCGAAGAATAGGATCTCTCAACCATATTATTTCTTTTATATTAGCATGGCGAAAATACTTTCTCGCAGGAACATGACCGTGTATTACTTTTATTGCTTGCGGATCTGCACCTTCACTTAATGCTAAGGACTCCTGCAAAAAACCAGCGATTTTCTCTATACCGTAAACCTGTGTTAAAGCTATAAAAAAACTTGTTCCTGCCGTTTTTGGTATGTGGTATGACATAATTTCCAAACCGGGCAATCCTAAAATACTTTTTTGCCATTCACTTATAAAATTAAATTCCGGTGACTGCAAAAACGAGCTGAGGATTTCCGACCGTGTAAGTTCGCGGTTTTGCAATTTATGAAGAAATAAGTTTTTACCATCTGCGTCGGAATCGCGTTTAAAATAAGTACGGTAAACTTCTTCCACAAAAGCTTCATCATCAAGTTGCTCTGTTCCTTGCAAAAAATATTTTTCGTTCATCACTAAAGGTTATACACAACAGATAGTAGGTGAAAAAATGTTCCTAACCATAGTATAAATTATAACTGGCGATCGCTTATATGCAAGTGCGATTCATGAATTTACCTGTTTTTAGTATCTCGTTATTGCTCATTTACTCGCGATCGGGCTATTGACAACAGGAGAATATTGGTATCCGCTGGCTAGTGGCTGTTAAAGGAATTACCGATTGCTGCTGCTAAAAGCGATTTTGCCCGCGCCGATCTGGTAGATTTGTTAGATGCGCCGATCGGTCTTTTGAATGTTAGAGCAAGGGCGATCGGACAGCGACAAGCCAAACTGCCTTTAGCAGCACGGGACATTGAGCAGCTTTAATCCTTAGAACAAGACAGGGCGGTAGAAACCTCGTCTGGACAGGCTTGCACCCACTCGAAAGCGGGTTGAAGACCTATGTTGTCCTCTTGGGTATGGAGAGGTGTTCGGCAAGGGAAGTCGAGTCGCAGACGTCGTTTGTGTAAACCAGGTTTCAATCGCCCTCTGATATTTGCATCATATAAGTACAGTTTATCTGTATATAAGTACCCTGAATCAGGGAATATGAAAATTTCAGGCAATCCTTAATATAAAATTAATAAGTCTATTCTGAAGCGCCGGCTTCAAAACGACAAGAAATTCGCAGTCACCCCAAAATTTCTTTACTGGCGATCGAGATTATTCTCAGATTATTAATTTTTTGTAACATTTACAGGTAGTGCCAATGGCTCAAATCCTACTCCAGACCGTTTGGTTTATACCTTGCTACCCACTCATCGGCGCATTTCTGTCGATACTGTGGTTTCCTGGACTAACCCGCCGCACGGGCCCTAGACCCTCCGGTTACATAAACGCCATTTTAACCTTCTTCGCTTTCGCCCACGGCGTCATAGCCCTAACCGCAGCCTGGAACCAACCGGCACAACAGCAGTTGATTCCCTGGCTGAACGTCGCAGGTTTAGACCTCACCATTCCCGTAGAAATCTCTGTTGTCACCGTCGGGGCTACAGTTTTGATTACCGGACTAAACTTTGTGGCGCAGGTTTATGCCTTCGGCTACATGGAAATGGACTGGGGCTGGGCGAGGTTCTTCTCCCTGATGGGGCTGTTTGAAGCGGGGATGTGCAGCTTAGTTTTGTCCAACTCCCTGTTTTTCAGCTACATGATTCTGGAAGTCCTGACTCTGGGAACTTACCTGCTAATCGGGTTGTGGTTCAATCAATCTTTGGTAGTGACGGGAGCCCGCGACGCTTTCTTGACTAAGCGGGTGGGAGACTTATTCCTACTGATGGGAGTAGTTGCAATTCTGCCGCTGGCTGGAACTTGGAACTTTGACGAGTTGGCAGTTTGGGCTCAGACTGCAAACATTGACCCCACCGTCGCCACGCTGTTGAGTTTAGCTTTGATTGCCGGCCCGATGGGCAAATGCGCCCAATTTCCCCTGCACCTGTGGCTGGATGAAGCGATGGAAGGCCCCTTGCCGGCAACGATTTTGCGGAACACGGTAGTTGTGGAAACCGGCGCTTGGATTTTGATTAAATTGCAGCCGGTCATCGCTTTGTCGCCCGTGGGACTGAAGACAACTATTATTGTAGGTGCTGCAACGGCTGTTGGTGCTTCCTTAATTGCGATCGCCCAAATCGACATCAAGCGCACGCTATCTTATATAGTTAGCTCTTACATGGGCTTAGTATTTATCGCCGTCGGTACCGGACAAACCCAAACAGCTTTGACATTGATATTTGCTTATTCCTTGGCAATGGGTTTGCTGGTGATGAGCATTGGTTCAGTAGTTTGGAACAGCATCACTCAAGATGTCCGAGCTCTCGGCGGTTTGTGGCCCAAGCGTCCAATATCCGGCATATCGTTTCTTGTCGGCGCTGCAGGAGTGATTGGACTGCCACCATTCGGCTGCTTCTGGGCTTTATCGGAACTAGCAGGCGGGCTTTGGAATACCCACCCTTCACTGTTAGGAATAGTGCTGTTTGTCAACGGCGTAACTGCTTTTGGCTTAGTGCGCGTTTTCGGTTTAGTTTTCGGCGGCAAACCAAAGCAAATGACCGAACGTTCCCCCGAAGTTTCCTGGCCTTTTATCTTGCCGATGACCGTGTTAATGGGATTTACCTTGCACGTTCCGCACTTGCTCGCCGCGTGGCAACTTTTGCCTTTGGCAACTTTGAATTATACTGCGGCCGGACTGTTAGTTTTGTCAAGCGCGATCGGCATCGGTGCAGGGGCATTTATTTATCTCAACGAAAAGTGGGAAAAACCGGTGCGAATTGGTTCTCAAGCCGTACAAGACTTCTTTGCCTACGACTTTTACACCGCCAAACTTTACCGCGTCACAGTGGTATTTGCCGTCGGTCTGGTATCCCAAATCATATCCTGGGTCGATCGCAATATTGTTGACGGATTCGTAAATTTAATAGGTTTTGCCACAGTTTTAGGCGGTCAAAGTCTCAAATACAACGTCAACGGTCAAACTCAATTTTACGCCCTGACTATTTTGTTCGGAGTTGCACTTTTGGGACTGCTAGTAAGCTGGCCTTTGTTGGCTCGTCTCTCGCTGATTGTTGGCGGGTAAAGAGATATAACATTTAAAATTTTAGGTGACATTTATAACCTAAAATCTTAAATAAATGAATTCTCGAATAAAGATTTCAAACACTTAAAATTTTAGGTGACATTTATAACCTAAAATCTTAAATAAATGAATTCTCGAATAAAGATTTCAAACCCGCTCCAACAATCCCAAGTACATGAAAGACAATAACCGACCAGTCAATCTTTCCCGACGTAATTCAATCAAATTTGTAGCAGGAGCAATAGGTACAGGAATACTCGCAGCACGAGTAGGCGCTGATGTGGCTGCACCGGCACCAGCAATTGCTCAAAATGACATGAATCCCGATGCAGCTTTGAAAAGCTTAATGGATGGGAACAAGCGATTTGTTGACAAAAAACGCACAAGTCCCCACCAAGACTTCCCCCGCCTCACCGAAATTGCCAAAGCTCAAAAACCCTTTGCTGCTATTCTTGGCTGTGCAGATTCCCGCTTTCCTTCCGAGATTATTTTCGATCAGGGATTTGGAGATTTATTTGTCTGTCGCGTGGCCGGAAATGTGGCTACCCCAGAAGAAATTGGCAGCTTGGAATTTGGCACTCTGGTACTCGGAGCAAAAGTGCTTGTGGTAGTCGGGCATAAAAGATGCGGTGCGGTAGACGCAACCATCAAAGGAGCTCAGGTTCCCGGTCAAATTGGCAGTTTGCTAGAAGCAATTAAGCCTGCTGTAGAAAGCTCGAAAGGTCAAACGGGCGATCATCTAGAAAATGCCTCAAAAGCCAATGTTTTGCTACAAGCTAAAAGGTTGAAAGCATCTCCAGTCATCTCTAAGTTAATTGAGGAGAATAAACTGAAAGTTGTGGGTGGATACTACGATTTAGACACTGGTGTAGTCAGCATTATTGCTGATTCGTGATGCAATTTTTGATTGACAATTTGGGGTAAAGTTAACATCTAAACTCTCAAATTATCAATCACAAAAACATAGAAACTTGATTCTTTACTCTTCACTCTTCACACATTATGCTTAGTGCCTTGCTCTGGTTGCCCGCGTTGGGCGCTGCGGTAGTGGGTTTCTTACCAGGAAATATCAATGCAATGCGACTGCGCTCAATAGCCTCCGCCTTCGCTGTTGCTATTTTCCTGTTAAATATCTTGCTGCTGACTCAATTTGACACGACAAATTCAGGACTGCAATTTCAAGAATATTTGCCTTGGATTCCCCAATTAGGTTTGAGCTACAACTTAGGGGTTGACGGCTTATCTTTGCCGCTAATTGTTTTAACCGGATTGTTGACGCTATTAGTGATTTACGGCACCGGCGAAGGAATAGCTCGTCCACAGCTTTACTACGCGATGATTTTGCTGATCAATGCGGGTGTCGTTGGGGCATTGATGTCTCAAAATTTGCTGTTGTTCGTACTTTTTTACGAGCTAGAATTAATTCCTTTTTACCTCTTAATTGCGATTTGGGGTGGCAAGCAGCGGGAATACGCGGCGATGAAGTTTCTGATTTATACGGCTGTTTCGGGACTTTTAGTTTTAGCTGGATTTTTGGGTGTAGCTTGGCTGAGCGGCTCTTTAAACTTCGATTACAGTGCGATTACTACTCAAGACTTGTCCTTTAAAACTCAATTAATCCTGCTAACTATTGTGCTGATTGGGTTGGGAATTAAAATTCCTTTAGTGCCCCTTCATACATGGCTGCCGGATGCCTACGTCGAAGCTTCGCCAGCAACAGCAATTTTGTTGGGAGGTGTTTTGGCGAAATTGGGAACTTACGGCTTAATCCGGTTTGGTTTGCAGTTGTTTCCCGAAACTTGGTCGATTGTCGCTCCCGGTTTAGCGATAATCGGGACAGTCAGCGTGATGTACGGTGCTTTGAGCGCGATCGCCCAAAAAGATATCAAGCGCATGGTAGCCTATAGTTCGATCGGGCATATGGGCTACATCCTCGTCGCCTGTGCCGCCGGAACAAAACTCGCCTTAATCGGTGCAGTCGGGCAAATGGTAAGCCACGGCTTGATTTTAGCTTTGCTATTTTATCTAGTAGGCATCATCGAAACCAAAGCCGGCACGCGGGATTTGGACGTGCTCAACGGCTTGATGAATCCGCTGCGGGGTTTGCCCACAGCAAGTTCGCTGTTAGTTTTGGGAGGCATGGCAAGCGCCGGCATTCCCGGTTTAGTCGGTTTTATCGCCGAATTTTTAGTATTCCAAGGCAGTTTTTCAGCATTTCCAATTCCGACTTTACTGTGCATTTTAGCCTCCGGGTTAACAGCAGTTTACTTTGTAATTCTGCTCAACCGCACCTGTTTTGGAAAGTTGGACAACGCCACGGCTTACTACCCTCCAGTTAAGTTTGCCGAAAATATGCCAGCCCTAGTCTTAGCCACTCTCATTTTCTTCTTGGGAGTGCAACCGGTGTGGCTGTTGAAGTGGAGCGAATCTACTACAAATGCGATGGCAGTAACTCTGTCAACGGGCAGATATTCTCAAGTAGCTGTCAGCTATCAGCCGGATAAATAGAGCGTGAGAAAGTGGAGGATGGAAAAAGTACGAGTCTTTTATGATTCTGCTTTCTTCTTCTTTCTGCTTTCTTCTTCTTCCTTCGGCAGATTATCAATGTGTTAAAATAGGATACATCCGTCAAAGACTGGTGCTTGACAAATAGACGCTAGAGTTTAACCGACTGACAAAATAGCACTGATTGCTAGGAAATAAAAACTCATGAAACGGGAAAATATTTTTAGTTTTCTCGCAATGCTTTAAATCAGTCGATCTGTCCGCGCCAAGAAATCTTGATTCCTTTGAATTGCAAATGTGTTACACTCAAAAAAGAATCAGATACAGGAACTAATAAAACAATAAAATCTAGTTTCTGTTGCCGGATAGAAACAGCAGTAAGGAGTAAGTAAAAATTGCTCATGAAACACACACACAAAATTAGTTTATGTGCAGCAGCACTTGGTCTTTTAGTCGCAGAAACTTCTGCTATTGCCCAAGCTAGAACCCGAATTGCCGATTTGCAAAAACCGAGAACAGCAACTACCATTTCTGGCAGTAATAGGTTTCGGAGAAGCTGATGAAAATGAGTGGATTATTGACGACGGTAGCGGTCAAGTGAGAGTCGATGGCGGCTCCCGAAAGAAGCGCAACATCAATTTATCCAAAGGCGAAACGATCGTAGTTGTAGGTGAGATGGACGAAGATGAATTTGATGCTTTCTCTATTACGCGATGGGACGGCTCAACGATAAACATTCGCTCTCCAAAACGCCGGCAGCATTCGGATGACCATGATGATGACGATAGATAACAGCGACAGGACTTGCGCGCTCATGTGATTGATTTGACATATACCTGATAGGCGCAAAGCGATCGGCAAGTATCCTAAATGGGGCAGTAAAGGGCTACACAATCGTACAAGTGTGCCCTGCACTCCCCATAAAAGCTGAAGGTATCAGCGCGCCCCCCAAGCCGCAGAATTGGGCAATTTCTAAATATTGAAATTCACTCAAACTAAGGAAAAAAAATGGTACAAACTCCTACAAAACCAGCAACTAAACTCCCTCCTTCCAAGCACGAATTTGCAGATGTAATCCACAGGCTGGAAGCCGGCGGCGCAATGATTCCCGATACGCCGGAAAATCTGATGCAAATCATCGCGATTTGGAAAGCCTACGCGGTACCGATGGACTTCTACTGGCGGGATTTGCTTTACATCGCCGAACGGGTATTTTTACACCCGCTTCCCTTCTTTAAATACTTCTTACCCCAGGAGTATTTAGACTTGCAAAATCACTATGCAGGTGACGATGCAGATTTGCGGATTTGGCGGGGAACTGGTAGCGCCCATCCAGAACTTTTGGAGTTCATGGAAAAAGGGGAAATTGGTAAACAGCCACGACTTTTTCACCATTTGTGGCACGATCGCATTAACATGGAATTTGCCGAAGAAGTTATGAGGTCGATGCTTTGGCACCGGGGGATGTACGTTCCCGTCAATCAGTTTGACCCTTATCTCGACACCGACGAATACAAAGCTAATGCCGATCGCGCCATTAAAGCTTACTTCAAAAAAGATCCGTTCATGCTGGCGCTGCACAAAGCATTCCCGGATTTGTTTTTAGAACAGTGCCGCCAAATGTCTTATTACAGCAATCTCGGCTTGTTTTGGGAAGTAATGGCCCCGGTGTTTTTTGAAGTTTCCGACTTGTACGACGAAGGCAAAGTTACCACAGTCCCGCAGGCGATGGATTTCATCACAAATGGCATATTTGCGATCGCCGGTCGTCCGATTTACCACCACGTTGTCATCGACGGAGAAACCTACGAAATAATCCCGAAATCTAAAGGTTTCACTTGGCTGTACGAAGCAGCGCTACCTTATGTAGAAGCTATATTTTACCGCACTTCGCCGTTCCGGGGAACCAAATCGTACAACGCGCAAGCCAAGGAAGTTCCCGACGATCAAAAAGACTTCCACTACGGAGTTTTGTATGCAGATAAATTCCCAGTAGGTACTGCCGGAATTCCGCCGACTTTGCTAGCACAAGATATGCTGCACTTCCTGCCGCCTTATTTGATGGATTTCTACAAACAGCGGTGTCGCGGCGAGGATGATATTCTCAATCAAATTGGCGTAACGTTCCAGCGATCGATGTACTGCGTTACTTCGGGGGTGATTCAAGCTTTGCGGGTTGCCCTACTGTATCCTTTGGACGATCCAAATCCGAAGCATTTGAAGGCGAATCGGGCGTTTTTCGAGTCTCAGATCGATCGCTTCTGCCGCCCGGAATACGGCATGAAATACGCAGCGAAGTTGAAGAACATTCAGACTTCAGATTACAGATAAAAGATGTTGGCGGGCGGGCTAGAATCCCACCACACAACAGAACTCATTCTTTGTGGAACAGGCATTTTGCCTGTTCTCGACAATGGTGCAAAATATAAGTTGCAACTGACATGGAAAAAAGAGAGTTGTTTAATCGATTTCAAAAAAGGTATGATATTAAATAAATTAGCATCATAAATATACACCTCTCTCTTCTCCTCCTCTGCGCTCTCTGCGCTCTCTGTGGTAAAAAAAATCCAATCTAAAAAAGAATCATGAATAGCCAAGATATCGCAAAATATATCAAAGCAACCGATTAAATAAATTAGCATCATAAATATACATCTCTCTCTTCTCCTCCTCTGCGCTCTCTGCGCTCTCTGCGGTCAAAAAAAATCCAATCTAAAAAAGAATCATGAATAGCCAAGATGTCGCAAAATATATCGAAGCAACCGACGGGATTTCTAAACCGTGGCTGTTGGTGCAACTGCGGCTGAAAAAACTGCAAGAAAGGCGATCGGAGATTTCGACTGAAGAATATATGATAGAACTTGCCGACCTCCACCGGGATTTAATGAATCTGGGCGAATGGTGGGTGGGAATCGAAGATGAAGTGTTTTAAAAGTTAAATCGCGATCGGTAAAATCAGCAATTCATCAATAGTCTAATTCCATCATCTAGTTGTCTCAGTTTAATAGACAAAGAGAACAGGCGATTCACGAAGAAGGATAGCTGCGATTCACAAACTTTTCGGCCTTGGATTATACTCAGGCGATTTGAAGAATGCTAGGTTCCGGGATGGGTTCACCTTCTTCCTGCCAAGCTTCTAGATACATTTCGAGCACTTCTTCGCCATGTCGGATGGCTGCTTCGCGGGTTTTGCAGTGGGTACAGGGCATGATAACGCGATCGGCAAATTCTGGAATAGTCACTAGGAAAAGTTGATCTTCGTCAGACCATTGGATGCTGATACTGTATCGATTCATGAATCTTCCTGCTTTAACTCGTCGAGTTCCGCTAACAATATTGCCAACTGCTTCTCTCTCATAGCGTGGCACATCATCTCCGTCTTTGCCTGGAATTGTTAAGGTTTTGCAAATCAAAGGATGCTGCTATCTCTCATGGCTACGTTTTCCGCGTTTTGCCAAATAAAGCCTTCGCGGGTAATCTGAGCTTTTAACTCGCGAATTTTTCTAGGCATGGTGATTGTCCATTTTCTACCTCCATTGTATCCATTAGCCATTTATTTGAATTGTGCCTGTGCCCATTCTCACAGTTGCTCGTGCGATCGCACTTTAAAATTTTTCCATTAAATCTTTTTCTTGGGCATAAACATCTCGTAGCTGTTGCAGCGCGGCCCCAGAAATAACTGATTTAACATTAGCTACCAAGAGCCCCCACTCCAGCAATCTGTCAACTGAAACAGCTTTTTTAAACTTGTGCGTGTAGAATTTAGTCCAAAATGCCGGTGCTAGCTTGCTTTTCCAGCGTTTGTACCATCTGCCAAAATCTTGAATGGCGATCGGCTTTACTTCTATAATTGGGGGAAAATCGGCGTAGCTGACAAAGCGGCTGATGTGTTTGGCGTGCACGTAAACCATGTAGCGGCAGCATTCGATGCGGTAAATGTCGTCTACTGCGATATCGAACAGCAGTGCGACTGTTTCTTCGGTGACGAATCGCGCCAGCGGATGCAGGATGGGAGATTTGTGAATTATCTTTGATTCTGCGATCGTCGATGATTTTCTCGAAGTATCTGATATCATAGTAAGTGCCTATTCTGATTGTAGATAAATCTATTGATGGTAGGTCAGACAGCTAGTAACTGTCTATTTAAGTTTTGAAAACGATCGCCTTTTAGTTTTCGAGGCCAGAGGGCGATCGCTTTTTCAGATGAAATTATTGTAAGGTGTTGTAACACCCATTGTCAAGCATGGGTTTAGTTAGAATTAAAGTCAGAGAACTAGCCGCCGAGAAAGGCTGGACATTCAAGGAAGTTTCAGAACGTTCTGGGGTGGTGTACAACACTGTCAAGCACTATGCCCGCTGTCCCGGGCTGACAACGGTTGACTTTACCTTACTGCTGAAATTAGCTCGAACTTTTGATGTGATGATTGAGGATTTGGTTGAGGTTTTGGAGGAATAGCCGATCGCTTTTTCAGATATCTAATATTAAACGACAGCAGATTGTCATTTGTCAAGTAAGTATGAGTAAAGGGTTAGTGAGGTTGCGGATTCGGGAGTTTGCAGAGCAGAATGGATGGACGCTTAAGGAAGTTTCCGATCGATCGGGCATTGGTTACAGCACCATCAGAAACTATGCCCAATGTCAAGGCATGACAACCGTTAATTTCGCCTACTTACATAGGTTGGCTCGCATTTTCGATATTATGATTGAGGATTTGGTAGAGATTTTGGAGGAATAGCCGATCGACCTTGAGCATCCTCGGTCAAAATAATCTATCTTTATAAAATAACTACGCAATTGCATCAACTATCAAGCATGGGTTTAGTCAGGCTAAAAATTCGGGAACTAGCGGCGGAGAAGGGCTGGACGCTTAAGGAAGTATCCGATCGCTCTGGGGTAATTTATAGCACCGTCAGAAGCTATGCTCGGCGTCCTGAAATGGCAATGGTAGACTTTACTTGCCTGCGGAGGTTAGCTCGAACTTTTGATGTGATGATTGAGGATTTGGTTGAGGTTTTGGAAGAATAGCCGATAGACCTTAAGTTGTCTAGACCGGGGGCGATCGCTTTTTTGGATTTTTTACACTATAGCATGATTAATTGTAGTTAGTCAAACATTATTTTACTTAATCGTACTAAGGATGGTAACATCAAGGAAAGTTATTAATAGTTGATTATTCTTCGTGGCTAAAACTAATACGGCGATCGCGGTCAGTTCCGTGATAAAGGAAGTCATTCAAAAACAAGCCCAAGCGACAAGACTAACTCAGAAGGAAGTCGTGTACTTGGGAATGCTGGCAATTGATGCACTCGATAAGGAAAGCCGCCAAGAGTTGGCTGACAAAGTACATCAAATGCAGGTAAATGGGGAGATTTGAGGGGTTGAGGGCGATCGACCTTTCCACCCTTCTATAAACCTTTGTATTTCGTCTTTTCAAGACGCGCTTAATCGCTTTGCATCGCAGCTAAAAGCTGAGGTTAAAAGTGCTAAGATTTAATCGAAGTTATTAATCTCCCGTTACCTTTGTGACTAGAGCCAGTACCGCCATTGGAGTCAGCCCCATAATTAAGGAACTTGTGCAGAAAAAGGCGCTAGCAACCCGACTAACGCTGAAGGAAATTATCTATGTTGGGATGCTGGCGATCGACGAGTTGGACGAAAAGCGCTTGCAAGAATTGGCTGACAAGGTGCATCAGATGCAGGTGAATGGGGAGATTTGAAGAAAAAGGAAAACCAGGTGGGTGTCCAGAAACCGGGTTTTTTACGAAATACTTCGTTGTAACAGACAAGTTAGCTAAAAACCCGGTTTCTTTAGTCGTAGTGCGTAACTCAAGAGCGATCGTCTCAAATGGTAGAATTCTCTGGAACTACCAACATCCGCGATTCTATTTCTTCCCAGGTTTTTGCTGATATTCTCACTGCTGCTTCTTTGCATCCGACGATCAGATAATTGGCATATAAATAATCTGTCAGCACCTTTACTTCTTCCTGAGATAATTTGACTATTTCTATATTGAGATGGAGTGCGTTACACCAGGTATCTAAAAGGCCATCTAAAAATGCTAAGTCTGTTTGGTCGGATTGGTTAGCATCAAGAAATCGATCTTTGAGTGCTATCAGTTGAGCAATCAGTTCAGTCCAATTCACATCCTTGAAGATTTTGATTTTTTTAAATTCTTCGGCGATAGTGATGGCGTAGGCGTAGGCGTTGGCGTTGCCGATGGCGTTGCCGATGGCGATCAAGTTGGGGTAGGCGATAGCGATGCCGTTAACGTTGGCGATGGCGTTGGCGATGCCCTTAACGTTGGCGTTGCCGATGGCGATAGCGATCGCCAGAGCACGTTTACCCACAGGCTTATAATTACCTTCCGAGTCCTTAGTCGCTGCATCTGCCCATTGCAATAGCCCTTGCAACTTCGGCGTGTTAATGTACTTTTGAGCTTCTTTTTCCATTAACAGCAGCAAGCCATCAGCCCCATTTTTTGCACGCACCAACCCCGCTACCAACAAAAACACTTCTGGCCAGCGTAGATCGGAAAGATGGCCGGTAACTAACTGCTCAATTAAATTATTATCAGCAATATATTGCGCCGTGAGATATTCCTGAAGCGTCAAATGCGAAAACGAGAACACATCCTCAGCTCGTTCTACCAAAATCCCCTGTTGAACGGCAATAGCTTTCAGAACCGCCTCACCGTCTAAATGCTTCGGTGCATTCAAATTGCCTGCTAAAAAAGTTTTGATTTCCTCAACCACTTCTCGCTGCGAAAAAAACAGCTTATCACTCTCAAAACCAGTATAAGCAATCTCCGATAACAAACTCTCTTCTAACTCCGTGCTGAGTCCTTGATAAATTTCCTCTTTCTGAATACGCTTTTCCGCCGCCCATTCTTCCAACAATATCCGCAAAGCCTGTTTGTAAAGAGCACTGCGATTATTCGGAAATTTTTGCGAACGGTCATAAATGAGGCAGAGGAAAGTTAGCAATAATGGCGTGTGGGCTAACTCCTTAGCTGCTGCATATTCTGGCTTTTGCAATAACTCCCAACATTTTTGAGCAGTTCCCGCTTGTTTATCAACCTCAGACTGAAACCAGTTACCAATAAATTGCTCAATTTGAGTATCGTCAAAGTCGGCAATTTTTACATCCGTAAAGCGTTGAAAGTTGTTTCTATAAGCGGCTGTGCGACAAGAGACAATGAAGCTATTTTTATCATAGCGGTCAACAAAATTTTGAATTTTACTAATGACTTCATTGGTGTTGACTGTCGGCACTTCATCCAATCCATCCAGCAAGATTAACAGCTTTCCCTGCTCTAATGCCTTAGCGATAAATTGCTCAGAAGAGGGAAAGCCACAAATGCTAAACTCTTCAACAATTAATTTTTCTATGTCTATCTGGCTAGATGTAAAGCTTTTAAGTTCGATAAAAACAGGAATGCGATCGTGCTTAAATCCGCCTTTTTTGCCCTTCAGTGCTTCGAGTCCTATTTTCCGCAAAAATGTAGATTTTCCCGCTCCGGGCTGCCCTAACACCATCAAATATTGCTTCTGATTAGCAATTTTTAGCCCTTCTTGCTTCTTGCAATCTTGCTGCTGAAAACTTCGCTTCTTTGCTTTGCGGTAAGCTTCTTCTAAATTTTGGATTGATTCAAAACTGCGGATTTCTTGGTCATCCAAAAACTGCACAGCAGTATAAACCGATTCTAATGGCACAGCCTCCCGCATTCCCAATACTTTCAGCATACCGTGACGCTTGATGTAGCGTTTGCTGTATTCCCCCGATGCCGTGTAAATTAGCTGTTTAGTTTCCTCATTTAGCTTTTTGCCCATCAAACCGAGAAACTTGCCACCACTTTCAAAGACTGACTGGAAAATGGGCAGGGCGATACCGCTAACACAACTTGTAATTAATGGTTCTAATCCTGTCATAGAAGTATTAATAAGTTTTTTATGATTATCGCACTTATTCCTGCTTGATATCAATTCCGGTTGCACTCCTTATGATAGAGGAGACGGCAGTGCCGTGTCCCTACCCAAAATAATATTGTAGGGACACGGCACTGCCGTCTCCTAATTTCGACTAATAATAATTCCGATCTACCGGATTTGATATCATTTCCATTAACCAAAATACCAAAAAAATCCCCCGCCAGAAGGCAGGGGATTTCATTTAATTACCTAGAAACCAGAATTCAGAATTACCCGAATTTCCCGGCCGTCGAGGCAATTACAAAGGCCGCGTAAGTGAAGACATTACCCACCGTAAAGTGAACTAAGCCAACCAAACGACCTTGGACGATCGACAAAGCAACAGGCTTGTCTTTCCAGCGAACCAAGTTAGCCAAAGGAGTGCGCTCGTGAGCCCAAACCAAAGTCTCGATCAGCTCTTGCCAGTAACCTCTCCAAGAGATCAGGAACATGAAACCAGTTGCCCAAACCAGGTGTCCGAATAAGAATATCCAGGCCCAGATAGACAAGTTGTTTGTACCATACGGGTTGTAACCGTTGATCAACTGAGAAGAATACAGCCAGAGGTAATCGCGGAACCAGCCCATCAGGTAGGTAGAAGACTCATTGAACTGAGCCACGTTACCTTGCCAGATGCCTAGGTGCTTCCAGTGCCAGTAGAACGTTACCCAAGCTAGGGTGTTCAACATCCAGAAAACAGACAGGTACATGGCGTCCCAAGCAGAGACATCGCAGGTACCGCCACGGCCGGGGCCGTCGCAAGGGAAAGCATAACCGAAGTCTTTTTTGTCCGGCATCAGCTTAGAACCGCGTGCATCCAGAGCGCCCTTGACCAAGATCAAGGTGGTGGTGTGCAAGCCAAGTGCGATCGCGTGGTGAACCAAGAAATCGCCAGGTCCGATCGCCAAGAACAGAGAGTTAGTGCTGCTGTTAATTCCGTCCAACCAGCCTGGGAGCCACACGTTAGCGTAGTTCGGCCAAGCGGTAGAAGCAATACTGTCAGGGTTAGACAACAGTACGTCCATGCCGTACAGAGCCTTTCCGTGAGCAGCTTGAATGAACTGTGCGAACACTGGTTCAATCAAGATTTGTTTTTCGGGAGTTCCGAAAGCGACTACAACGTCGTTGTGAACGTACAGGCCGAGAGTGTGGAAGCCCAAGAACAGCGATACCCAGCTCAAGTGAGAGATAATCGCTTCTTTGTGCTGCAACACGCGATCGAGCACGTTACCTTTATTTGCTTCAGGATCGTAGTCCCGCACCAAGAAGATAGCTCCGTGGGCGAAAGCGCCGACCATGATGAAACCAGCAATGTACTGGTGGTGGGTGTACAACGCAGCCATTGTCGTGTGATCCTGCGCCATGAAAGCGTAGGGAGGCATCGCGTACATATGCTGTGCTACCAGGGAGGTGATCACGCCTAAAGCAGCGAGGTGCCAACCCAATTGGAAGTGCAGCGAGTTGTTGTAGGTCTCGTAAATGCCTTGGTGAGGCATATTGAACGGGCCTTCAACTTTTTTGCCAAAGAAATCTTTGGCGTCACACATTTCTTTGATGCTGTGACCGATACCGAAGTTAGTCCGGTACATATGACCGGCAACGATAAACAGAACTGCGATCGCCAAGTGGTGATGAGCAATATCTGTCAACCACAGAGATTCTGTCTGAGGATGGAAGCCACCCAAGAAAGTCAGAATTGCTGTTCCTGCACCTTCGGCAGTACCGAAGACATGGCTCGCTGCATCTGGGTTTTCGGCGTATACGCCCCAGTTACCCGTGAAGAACGGAGCCAAACCTGCTGGGTGAGGCGGAGTTGACAAGAAGTTGTCCCAACCTACGTGCTGTCCGCGAGATTCGGGGATAGCAACGTGAACCATGTGACCCGTCCAAGCCAAAGAGCTGACACCGAACAAACCAGCCAAGTGGTGGTTGAGGCGAGATTCAGCATTCTTGAACCAAGACAAGCTCGGGCGGTACTTGGGCTGAAGGTGCAACCAACCTGCGAACAGCATGACAGAAGCCAGCAGTAGCAAGAAGATAGCTCCTTGATACAGGTCGCCGTTAGTCCGAACCCCTTGGGTGTACCACCAGTGGTATACGCCGGAGTAAGAGATGTCAACAGGGTTAGAAGCGCCAGCTTGAGTGAAAGCTTCTACTGCAGGAGCACCGAATTGAGGGTCCCAAATCGCGTGAGCGATCGGGCGGACATTTAGGGGGTCTTTAATCCACTGTTCAAAGTTACCTTGCCATGCTACGTGGAACAGGCTGCCCGAAGTCCACAAGAAAATGATTGCTAGGTGGCCGAAGTGAGAAGCAAAAATCTTTTGGTAAAGATTTTCTTCGGTCATGCCATCGTGGCTTTCAAAATCGTGCGCTGTGGCAATCCCGTACCAGATCCGCCGTGTGGTCGGGTCTTGGGCAAGGTCTTGGCTAAATTTTGGAAATTTCGTTGCCATAAGCCTTGATTAATCCTGAATCCTGAACGTTGAAGAGGTTCGGTTCCGAGGTTTGGATTCTGGGTTTGAGATTGCTCCCAAATCCTGAATCCAAAACCTAAAGGTAGTTTACCCTACCGAGATGATTCGCGCTAGGAAGAATGCCCAAGTAGTGACAATTCCTCCCAGGAGGTAGTGAGCTACACCCACTGCCCGACCCTGAATAATGCTCAGAGCGCGAGGCTGAATCGACGGAGACACTTTGAGTTTGTTATGAGCCCAAACAATGGACTCAATCAGTTCTTGCCAGTAGCCGCGGCCGCTGAACAGGAACATCAAGCTGAAAGCGAATACGAAGTGTCCGGCTAGGAACATCAGACCGTAGGCCGACAGTGCCGAACCGTAGGACTGAATTACCTGAGAAGCTTGCGCCCACAGGAAGTCCCGCAGCCAGCCGTTAATCGTGATCGCACTTTGTGCGAAGTTGCCGCCGGTGATGTGAGAAATTGTGCCGTCTGGCGATACTGTTCCCCACACGTCCGACTGCATTTTCCAGCTAAAGTGGAAAATCACGATCGAGATGCAGTTGTACATCCAGAACAAGCCGAGGAAAACGTGATCCCAACCGGATACTTGGCAGGTGCCGCCACGGCCGGGGCCGTCGCAAGGGAACCGGAAGCCCAAGTTACCTTTGTCAGGAACCAAGCGTGAACTGCGTGCAAACAACACGCCCTTCAAAAGAATCAGGACTGTAACGTGAATTGTGAAAGCGTGGATGTGGTGGATTAAAAAGTCCGCCGTACCCAATTCGATCGGCATCATCGCTATTTTGCCACCGACTACTACTGCACCGCCGCCAAAAGCGTGGCTGACGATTTCCGTAGCATTAGGCGCTGTTGTTCCCGGAGCCAAAGCGTGGATGTTTTGCACCCACTGGGCAAATATCGGACGCAACTGAATCCCGGTATCCGAGAACAAATCTTGAGGACGACCGAAAGCCCGCATTGTATCGTTGTGAACGTACAAACCGAAGCTGTGGAAGCCTAAGAATATGCAAACCCAGTTGAGGTGAGAGATAATTGCATCTCTATGGCGGATTACGCGATCGAGCAAGTTATTAACGTGCTGAGTCGGATTGTAATCTCGCACCATGAAAATTGCTGCGTGAGCCGCTGCTCCAACAATCAGGAATCCGCCAATCCACATGTGGTGGGTGAACAGGGATAGCTGAGTCGGGTAGTCGGTTGCGATGTACGGATACGGAGGCATCGCGTACATGTGGTGAGCCACGATGATGCTCAAAGAGCCCATCCAGGCCAAGTTCCACGACAGTTGGCAGTGCCAAGACTGTGTGAAAATTTCGTACATTCCCTTGTGGCCTTCGCCAGTGAAGGGGCCTTTGTGAGCTTCCAGAACTTCTTTGAAGCTGTGGCCAATGCCCCAGTTCGTGCGATAGAAGTGTCCAGCGACGATGAACAGCACTGCCAAAGCTAAGTGATGGTGCGCTGTATCTGTCAGCCACAAACCGCCTGTAGTAGGGTTCAGACCGCCTTTGAAGGTCAGGAAGTCTGCGTATGCGCCCCAGTTGAGGGTGAAGAAGGGGGTTAAACCTTTTGCGAAACTCGGGTAGATGTCAGCCATCAAGCCCGGTGTCAAAATCCACTCATGCGGCAGGGGGATATCAGCAACTGTTTTAATCAGCTTGCCGCCCACTGTCAGGGGTGCGCCTGCATCTATCGCGTCCATGCAAGCATTTATCGGCAGAGCAACGTGAATTTGTTGTCCTGCAAAGCCCAAGCATCCGCAGCCGAGCAAACCTGCCAAGTGGTGGTTCATCATCGATTCTACGTTCTGAAACCATTCCAGTTTCGGAGCGCGGACGTGATAGTGGAACCAACCGGCAAATAGCATCAAAGCTGCCATTACCAAAGCGCCGATCGCAGTGCAATATAGCTGGTATGAGTTAGTGATGCCATTAGCGCGCCACAGTTGAAACAGACCAGAGGTGATCTGAATTCCGTGAAAGCCGCCGCCTACATCTGCATTTAAAATTTCTTGACCAAAAATCGGCCAAACCACTTGAGCGCTGGGCTTAATGGCTGTTGGATCTGTCAGCCAAGCTTCGTAGTTGGAGAATTTAGCGCCGTGGAAATATGCGCCGCTTAACCATACGAAAATTACTGCCAAGTGGCCGAAGTGAGCGCTAAAGATTTTGCGCGAAACGTCTTCTAAATCACTTGTATGACTGTCGAAGTCGTGAGCGTTAGCGTGGAGGTTCCAAATCCAAGTGGTGGTTTTTGGCCCCTTAGCTAGAGTGCGATCGAAATGTCCCGGTTTAGACCACTTCTCGAAAGAAGTTGGAACGGGATCTTTATCGACTACTACCCTAACTTTTACCTCTCGCTCTGGAGGACTAATGGTCATGAAGACTCTCCTCTCGGTAAGACAAGGAACGAGAACTGAATACTGTATCTGACATTTCCCACGCTTAATTAGGCGGGGTATTCTCGGTTGACCGATACTGCTTGCACTTCACTCTTTGCAGAGTTAGATACAGGTGTACCGTTTCCCCAAGCGTTTTGCTTCTCTAAAGAAGCCAGTTCCCCAGTGTCGCTAACAATATATCTGGGTACTGCCAACTCTTCTCGTTATCTGAAGCAACCGATCGCATCCTTAATATCAGGTTTGATGCGGCTGCTCCTTTTGAGGGAGTTTTATGAATTATAAGCTTGCTACAGGACTATTCATCGCTTGTTAACAATACTTAAAAAACCTTCTATTCTCGATGGAATTAGCCCTTTATTTTTCACATAGCCTTGCAAAAGTCAAGGGGTATTGCAATTAAATTTACAAAACTCAAAGATAAGGTAATTGAGGAATACTAAGTTTATAGAGAGATTTTTGGGAAAACGGCTGCGAGATTTCTTCGCGAGCTCGGATTAGTCGCCCGCAGACGCTCAATCGCAGGAAGAGAGCTCTCAGGAATTCTCGATCGGCAATTCCCCAATACAACATTCAGTTTTGGGCTATAGTTCCCTATGAGAAGGCTTCTAGGAGTATGGTTGCGTGATTGGCATCAATTGGCACAGAACGGTTGCGGGCAGGCTGGTGGCATTGTTCGCAGCAGCAGTATTAATTTTCGGTTTAGCAAGTTGTGGGGCGCGCGAGTCCGAATTCCCCGCATCAGGGAACAAGAGTGGCTCAGCTACCGCCCCAGCAAACAAAATTTCAGAGGTTTCTCCCCCAGAAGCCATTCAACAACTGCGTCAGGCGCTAGAAATATATCAGCCTCAAATTAGTATTTTGAATCCCAAACCTGACGAAGTGCTTCAGGATATAAATGTGTCCGTTCAGTTCCAAGTAAAGAACTTACCCCTTTTCAAAGACGCAAACTTGGGTTTGGGGCCCCACCTGCAAGTTTTATTAGACAACCAACCTTATGCAGCAGTTTACGACATCAACCAGCCTTTAACACTCTCAGACTTAGAACCCGGAACCCATACCCTGCGGGTGTTCGCGGCTCGTCCTTGGGAAGAAAGCTTTAAAAACGAAGGTGCTTACGCCCAAACCACCTTCCACATTTTTACCAAAACACAGAACAATAATCCCGATCGAACATTGCCCCTATTAACGTACAACAGCCCCCAAGGCAGCTACGGGGCAGAACCCATCATGCTTGACTTTTACCTGACAAATGCTCCCCTGCACCAAGTGGCGCAACAAAATTCCCAAGATGAAATACTCGATTGGAAAATTCGAGCCACAGTTAACGGCCAAAGCTTTGCGATCGACCAGTGGCAACCTATATATCTTAAAGGATTCAAGCCAGGGAAAAACTGGGTACAGCTAGAATTAATCGACGAGGCGGGAAATAGCGTCAAAAACGCCTTTAACAACACAGCCAAACTGGTAAATTACCAACCCCAGGAGCAAGACACCCTTTCCAAATTAGTGCGGGGTTCCCTAACGGTAGCAGATGCTCGCGGCATAGTCGATCGCACCTACCAAGCCCCCACACCAACCCCAACCCCAGAACCAACACCCCCACCAACAGTAGAAAAAATACCAGCAGCCGAACCCGAAACAGCAGTTCCAGAAACCCCAGTAACCCAACCTAACTTAGATAGAACAATTGCTCCCGAAGTTGCACCCGTTCAAATAACAGAACCCGCACCCACAGCCACCCCGCAACTCCAAGCACCGAAAATTGTGGAACCAGTTCAAGAAATAGAACCACAACCCACAACAACACCAGAATTAGAATCACCGAAAATTGTGGAACCAGTTCAAGAAATAGAACCACAACCCACAGCAACCCCACAACTACAAACCCCCAAACTTGTAGAACCAATTAAAACAATAGAACCGATACAAACAGCACCCCCAACACAAAAACAGGAAGATGGAGGATACTACAATCGGTTCCGCAACTTTTTGCATCAAGTTACCGAACCCGATACCTTTTCAAATTCTCCAACTCTGCCAGAAATAACCGAAAAAGCTCCAATACCAAAAATAGTCGCTCCTGCACTACCAGAAACATCTCCCAATCTGATAGCGCCAGCGCCCCCAGTTGCCACTCCCGAAAACTCCCAATCAGCCCCAGAACGAACAGTTTTTGAACCATAAAACCCGCCCAAATCCGAACAAAAAGTCAAATTTGAAACCTAAATATTTCTGAATTAATCAGCGTTCATCCGCGTAAATCCGCCTCAATCTGCAGTCAAAAACAAAAACCAGAAAAATCAAAAATGACCTATCTCGAAACTGCGGCCCAATTCTATAGCGACGTAGCCGAAACCCCCCAAATCGGACTTTGCTGCGTCCAAAGCAGCCCCTTGCAACTGCCAGGATTAAACATCCCCCAACAAATGCAAGAAATGAACTACGGCTGCGGCACAACAGTTCACGCCGCCGAACTTGTCGGTAATCCCATCGTGCTTTATGTCGGAGTCGGCGGCGGCTTAGAAGCACTGCAATTTGCTTATTTTTCTCGACAAAAAGGAGCAGTGATTGCCGTTGACCCGGTTGCAACAATGCGAGAGGCGGCTGCACGCAACTTGCAAAAGGCAGCCCAAGAAAATGATTGGTTTGATGCGAGTTTTGTAGAAATTCGCGAAGGCGATGCTTTTGCGTTGCCGGTGCCGGATGCCTCTGTCGATGTTGTTGCACAAAATTGCTTGTTTAATATCTTTGAACCGGCGGATTTAGCTAAGGCATTAAAAGAGACCTATCGAGTGTTGAAGCCAGGGGGTAGGTTGTTAATGAGCGATCCGATCGCAACTCGCCCCATTCCGCAACATTTGAAGGAAGACCAACGCTTGCGGGCTTTGTGTTTGTCGGGGGCTCTGATCTACGCAGAATACGTTCAACACCTTGTAGGTGTGGGCTTTGGGCAAGTGGAAGTCCGGGCGCGCCGTCCTTACCGGTTGCTCGACAAACACAATTACAAATTGGATGCGGATTTGCTGTTAGAAAGCCTCGATACAGTGTCTTTTAAAGTGGACATTCCCCCGGATGGCGCTTGTATTTTCACTGGCAAGACGGCGATTTACGCGGGGTCTGATGAGATATTTGATGACGGTGCAGGTCACGTTTTGCAGCGGGGAGTTCCGGCGGCAGTGTGCGATAAAACGGCTGGGAAGTTGGGGGGATTGATGCCGGATAAGGTGTTGATTACTGATTCGACTTGGCACTATGATGGCGGCGGTTGCTGTTAGTTGAAAAAGCAGCGGGGTGGTTGAAATCGGGGCCATACAAACAAATCTGGGCGGTATATTTGCCAATCGTGGGGTATACAGAAGTTTTCAACCGCATCAGGTACAATCAGTCAAAGTAACACGCTAACTCGCTGTCTTGTAGTTTGCAGCCAAATAAGCTAGACTACCCTGTTGGTTCGGGTATCCTAACAAGAGCGAGTTAATGACTAGAAGCATCTCTACAGTAGATTTATTTTGTGGTGCTGGAGGACTAACGCATGGGTTTGAACAAGCAGGTCTTCCAGTCAAAGCTGGATATGATATTGATCCTGCGTGTAAATTTCCATACGAACACAACAACAAAGCAAAATTTATATTACAAGATGTCGCAAATATCAGCGGTTCTGATTTAGCAGAACATTTTTCTACAAGTAGTATAAGCATTTTAGCCGGATGCGCTCCTTGTCAACCATTTTCCAGTTATTCAAGACGTTACAACGATCGACAATTGAAGTGGAAACTATGTCGCGATTTTGCTCGTCTCATTGAAGAATGCCAACCGGATATTATTTCAATGGAAAATGTACTTCAGTTAAAACATCATGCGGTTTTTGAAGAATTTATCACTGAGTTGAAAAAGTTAAACTATTACTTTGAATCTTATGAAGTTAACTGTCTAGATTATGGAATTCCTCAATCTCGAAAGCGATTAGTCTTACTTGCTTCAAAATTTGGCGAAATTAATTTAATTCCATCGACACATCAGCCAAAATTGTACAAAACAGTACGAGAAACTATAGAAAACCTTGAACCTCTTTCTGCGGGTGAATCCTCTAAAATAGATCGTCTGCATAGATGTAGTAAACTTTCGGATCTAAATCTGCGCCGTATTCGTGCTTCCCAACCTGGAGGAACTTGGCGAGATTGGCCTCAAGACTTAATTGCAGAATGCCACCTAAAAAAGAGTGGTAAAACCTATCCGGGAGTATATGGTCGAATGGAGTGGGATAAACCCAGCCCAACTATTACTACGCAATGTTTTGGTTTTGGTAATGGTCGGTTTGGTCATCCCGAACAAGATAGGGCAATTTCTCTCAGAGAAGCAGCTTTATTACAAACTTTTCCACTAGAATATGAGTTTGTAGCCCATGATGAATCAAGATCGATCGATCTAGTAGGACGCTTGATTGGCAATGCTGTGCCTGTCAAACTTGGTCAAGTAATTGCTCACAGTATACTAAATCATATTGAACAGTTTATTTAAGCAGTGCCTGCCGTAGCTGAATCTAAGTAGTCTTGATTTGATAAATATTGTTCAATATTTTGCAGTATTTGCCTTAAATATCTGACTGTGTTATTCTTGATTTCTAATAACTCATTGGCAGTCTTATCTTTGCCTACGTCCGCAAAAGATTTAAAACCATGTGCTAAATCATTTCTATTGGTTTTAATAATTAGTAAATCACTGCCATTTCCAGTTTTGGCATAGTTAGTCAAATGAGAAAATCCATATTCTGTCGCCGTTGCTCTTATTTTTAGTCCATCAATATTACCTGAAAATAAATCTTTTTTATCGAAGCCTGCAGTAATAATATCGAGCGAAATGGCTGTTATACTTGAAAAAATTATGTCAGGGTTTCTCTTTTTTAAGTTTTTGAGCACGATTTTCTTGAGTTCAGGTTTAACTTGGTCGTAAGAAATGCCTCTACCTCGAAGTTCATCAAATATTGCTTCGATAGCATTTCGCATTGTTGCTTCCACTAGGTTATAGAGCAACAGAAAACCACTAGCTTTTAACGTCTTGATTAACTCAGAATCAATTTCTTTGATTTTTGGGATTCCTCCCTGACCTTGCATACTTAATTTAGTAGTTCCCTGCTCCAAACTCTTCAAGAACATAAAATATTTGCTCACTTCTTGAGAACGTTCATTGAAGTCCTGAAATAATGTGCTAGTCATGCTTTATCGAGAAGTCGATCGCGAACATATTCAATACGCTTAATTACTTTAGGTTTGGAGTTACTTGCGTCAGAGGTAGTATATTCCTTAAATTCTGGTGAGTCAAGCCATTTCATTGACTTTGGCACAAGATCGCTTTTTTCTCTTAAGGCAAGTGCAACACCTACAGAAATTGCCTCGAATCGAATTCTTGGTGTTTTGACATGACCTTTTAATTTGCTAAATCCATTGGAAAAGTATTTTTCAACAAAGTCTAACATTTTGTGAAATTCAGAGCGCATACCGTCTTGGTTAATTCCAACATGGTTATGTTCTTCTAGATATTCGTTAAGAAATTCATTAACTCGTTTGTCAAAGTTTTTATAATTATTTAAATATGCAAAAAAACGCAGGACAAATTCTTCTGGTTCCCGTTTGCGAACAAGTGCCTCCGACAAGGGGCATAGTTTAATAAATTTGGGAGTTTTGGCAAGTTCTTCAAGAAGATTGACAAATGGGCCAGGAGATATGCCTCTACGCTTCTCCATGTCATTTAGTTGGACGCTACCAGTATTGATGCGCTCAAACATATCCCGTCGGGTTTCTTCATCAGCTTGCTCAGTCAAGACAATCATGCGAATGGTAGATCTGTTAAATCGTCTCTGTCTTGCCAGCGGTAAATCGCTGAATTTGAAGTTGTTAAGATTTCTGAGTTTTTCTAATTCAGACAGCTTTAGCTTGTTACTTAGAAATCTGTCTAAAGTACGGATACGTTGGGTTCCATCAACAATTTCTAGCCTACCTAAATCATCCTCATCATCTTCTGGCTTGGGCGGCAAATCGGCAACAAAAATATAGGGTATGGGTAGTCCTAGAAAGATAGATTCAATAAACTTTGACTGCCGAGTTTCTTCCCAAATCAGCTCTCGTTGATAGTCTGGTATGTACAATTCGCTGATGTCTTCCTCTAGCCCATCTCTATATTTCTGGACAAGCACTTCCACTGGATATTCTTTTGTGTCATAGTCAACTGTTTTTTGCTTTTCCCGAATTTCTGCTTCTGCGGCTTCTCTTTGTTTATCTGTAATCTCTGGTTCCGGTGGTATTTTTGAGGCTTTTGCCATTTTGATCTCCTGTTCTGGCAGAATGTGTGTCTCAGAAGTACATAAAAATTTGGGATAAAATATCAAGTATACACTGGTAGCCGTCGCCTTTGAGTGATTGAGGAGAAATCGAATATGAAATATTTTAGGCGTTCCCTGACAGAGCCTGAAAGTGGATGAATTCGCCATCGGGCCTCACCCCCCTCTTGTGGTACAGGCACTCCGACCTGTACCACAAGCCCTCGTTTAACCTCCCCTTTCCCCCATCCGGTGAAACTTCCCGCTAAATTAAAGAAGGTAAAAAATTATTCAGACCCTACCAGGAGATGCCATGCCTCGCGTCAGAGCACCAGAATTCCCCGTAAAGTACCCGTGGCTTAACACCGAGAAACCTTTATCCATTGAATCCTTAAAAGGGCGCGTCGTCCTCCTCGACTTCTGGACGTACTGCTGCATCAACTGCTTGCACGTCCTCCCAGACTTAAAATACCTGGAAAAAAAATATAAAGATTCTCTCACAATTATCGGCGTGCACTCGGCTAAATTTGAAAACGAAAAAGAAGTAGAAAATATCCGTCAAGCTATTCTCCGCTACGATATTGAACATCCGGTAATTGTAGACAGCGGCATGAAAGTTTGGCAAAGCTACGCCGTTCGCTCTTGGCCGACTTTAATGGTGATAGATCCCGAAAGTTATGTCGTCGGCTTTGTTTCCGGCGAGGGCAATAGAGAAGCACTTGACGAGTTAGTTGGCAAGTTAGTTGCTGAATACAAAGATAAAAATGCGATCGCCTTTAAAGAACTTCGTTTCAGCTTAGAAAAACAGCGCAAACCTCTGTCAACTCCCCTGGCTTTTCCCGGTAAAGTGCTGGCATTTGCCATTACTTCAACGGAGGCAAAACAGCTTCACCAACATGAGGCGCTTTTGGGCGAAATGACTGAGAACAATCAATCTGTGGATGAAACTGTATTGCCGGGGCCTGCGAACTCAGTTCAACAAAGCTTGGTTGGTTCTTGCTTGTTTGTTGCAGATTCTGGACACAATCGAATTGTTGTTAGCTCTACTGAAGGTGAAGTGCTGCACGTCATCGGTACAGGGAAACCGGGTTTAACTGATGGCAAGTTTGAAGAAGCTGAGTTTTCTGCCCCTCAAGGTATGGCTTTTGATGCAGAAGGTCAAATTCTTTATGTTGCTGATACGGAAAATCACGCTCTCAGAAAGATTGATTTTACAACTGAGCGGGTGGAAACTGTTGCTGGTACTGGCGAACAAAGTCACGAAATTGCACCCCGCAGCGGCAAGGGTTTAGAGACGCAATTGAATTCGCCTTGGGATTTAGAAAGGGTTGGCGATCGACTTTTTATCGCTATGGCGGGCTCGCACCAAATTTGGGAAATGCAGTTAGATACTGGTACGATCGGCACTTATGCAGGTACGGGTCGGGAATCTTGTGTTGACGGAAATCTGGCAGAATCTGCTTTTTCTCAGCCCAGCGGCTTGGCTACGGATCGATCGGAGTTGTTTGTTGCTGACAGCGAAATTAGTTCGATTCGCGCCCTCGGTGTAGATGAAGACCCGAAGGTGCGTACAGTCTGCGGTAGCGGTGAACTGTTTGGTTTTGGGGATAAAGATGGCCGCGGTGAAGATGTGAGATTGCAGCACTGTTTGGGTGTGGAATACAGTCAAAATTATCTGTGGGTTGCTGATACTTACAATCACAAAATTAAGCGGATCGACCACCGCAGCGGTACTTGCATAACGATGATTGGAGATGGTACTGCAGGTTTGGCTGACGGTACTGGTCTCAAGGCTCGGTTTTCTGAACCTTCAGGCTTGAGCGCGATCGGGTCTCATTTGTTTGTTGCTGATACAAACAATCATGTCATTCGGCGAGTTGAGTTGGATACGCTGGAAGTCACAACTTTAGATTTAGGGGGTTTGTGCGCGCCGGATGTTTGTCTTCCTGATTGATCCGATCAACTTTGGGAACATCTGTGCGGAGAGTCAATCCGACGAAAATGGCAGCGATAGCACTTGGATTTTTCACAGCGAATACTCCTGCAAAACCGAGTGCGATCGCCAGTATTCAATAATCGCTAAAATCTAAAATTCTGAATTGCTCAGCAACCTCACTATTTTTTCGGCATCGTTCAATTCGCCGACAATTCGCCGCACCGGTTTGGGCCAAATTTTAATCAAAGTAGGTGTTGCTGAAATCTGATCTGCCTCAGCTTGTTCGGGATGTTTTAAAACATCAATTACTTTTAAAGTGTAGGGAAGATTGAGGGATTTTTCTAACAATTGATGTAATGTTTCGAGGGTGCGTTCGGTGCTCTGGTTGATGCCGGAAACAAACAGCCGCAAAACGTATCCTAGAGTTGGTGGCGGTGGAGTGATGGCTGCGGGTTGGGGAAGCGCCACCTGCAGAGATTGTCCAAAGCGCCAGGGAGGTACGATCGGGAAACTGCCAAAGTCCGATCGCCCAACCGAGAGGGGATACTGTACAACTAAGTCGTGATTTTCCCAGAGTTCGGGGAATTGTTTGTAATAAGTGGCGATCGCCATCGGTTCGCACATTTCGTCGCTGCGGGCCTCCCAAACCAAGTCCCCAGTGCCAAAAATGGCGTTCAGCAGCGTTTGATGGCGCAGCACCGGCGGGTATGCCTCGGCGACAACCCGCAACTCTCGATCGCTCCGATCGCCCCAACAGTCAACGGTGGCCGTGTAGCAAGGTATCAAAAAATGTGGCGGTTCCGACAAACCGAGTATTTCCTGTAAAGCTACGCACAACTGCAAGTGCCACTGATTTTGCTTGCGGGGGTCTATGCAATAGATTAAGTCTCCCCCCGGTGTAAACAGCGCAATGCCTTTGAAAAATTCCGGCAAACTCGGGCGATCGACTTTCATTGAAGTACACACATAAAAGTTAACTTTTAACAGTTAACAGTTAACTGTTAAAAGTTAACACTCGAATTTTAGACTCGACCTCGGAGCATCTGAGCCATTTCGTTCGGGGCCGGCGAGTTTTCTACACAAAGCTCTTCAGTAATCCGGCCTTCTTGATAAAGACCGTAGAGCGACTTATTCATCGTCGTCATGCCTTCATAAGTATCTTTGATCATGATTTGATTAATTTCCTCATTCTGCCCCTTCAGAATGTATTCCTTAACCACGTCGGTATTGATCAGAACGTCGTGGAAAGCTGCCCGCTTGCCGTCTGTGGTTTTGCACAGCAGTTGAGCAATAATCGCCACTAGGGATTCGGAAATTGACACCCGTATGGCCTCTTGTTCTTCCGCCGCGAACATATCCAGAATCCGGTTCAGGGTTTTAATCGCACTGTTGGTGTGCAGGGTTCCTGCAACTAAGTGACCGGTTTGAGAGGCTTTGAGGGCGATTTCCACCGTCTCTCTGTCCCGAATTTCTCCGACTAGCAGCATATCCGGGTCTTGTCGCAGAGCGCCTTTGAGAGCATTTATAAACTTGAGGGTGTGCCGGCCGACTTCGCGGTGCTTGATCAAGGATTTTTTGCTTTCGTGTACGAATTCTACCGGGTCTTCGATCGTAATGATGTTGTAGGCTTTATTCTTGTTGATGTAGTCGATCATGGCGGCCAAGGTGGTAGACTTGCCCGAACCTGTCGGGCCCGTCACCAAAATCAGTCCTTTGTGGTAGCCGCATATTTTCTTAAAGACATCTGGCAGCTTCAATTCCTCCATTGTCATGATTTTGGCAGGAATTAGCCGCAGCACCATCGCCGGGCCTGCCAAGGAGTCCATGCAACTGATCCGGATGCGGACAAAGCCGAAGTCGAAAGCGCCGTCAAAGTCTAGGGTTTTTTGGAAAATTTCTATTTCTTCATCGCTCATGCACTCGCGCAGCCAGCCAAAAAACGTATCTAAATCTGTCTGTGGATAGCCGATGTCGGCAATTTCGCCCCTGGTACGGAAGCGAGGGAATTCGTTTACTCCGAGGTGAAGGTCGGATACTCCTTCTTCTTTGGCTCGGATTACTAGCTCTTTCAAAGTCGGAACTCCGCCGTTGCTAGAGTTGGGGTTTTTAGGTGTGGCTGAAGATTGAGGCGCTGGTGCGGGCGCTGGTGCTGGTGCGGCTGCTGGTGCGGCTGCTGGCGGTGCTGGTGGGGGGGGCATTCCTGCTGCTCTGGGAATGCCTGGGACTGGAGGGCGGGGCAGCCCTGGAGGTGGGGGTGCTCCGGGTACGGGCGGGCGAGGTGCTGGCGGGTGCTGTTGTGTCATATGCGCTACCTTGGTTTGCTGAGAAGGCTGACTCGAACAGAGGATTTGTGGAAGTGGCACAATGCCGATCGCCCGAAGAGCGTCTCTTGCACAAAAGCTGGACTCTTCCGATCAGTCTATCCCAAAAGAAGAGCACACTGTTGCACCCGTAAGGAAATATTCTGCCCCTTGCAGGATGCGAGTCAAATCGAGCTACTATCAAATATGGATTTTCGACATGGGAAATATTTTTTTCCAGCCCACATTTTTACCTAGTGAGTAAGTATAAATTGATACTCAATAAAGCCGTTAAGGACTTAAACCGATGAATTCTGTCGATCGGGCTTTTACTCCAGCCCTGGAATTAGCGAAGTCGATCCGCGATCGGGAAGTATCGCCTCTAGAAATTGTCAATCTGTACTTGGAACGGATCGATCGATTAAACCATCAGCTTGGTAGTTATTTTACAGTAACGGCCGATCGGGCGATCGAACTAGCGACAGCGCAAACCGAACACCTAGCAGGCTTAAACAAGTCAGAGGAATTGCCACCGTTTTTCGGAGTGCCGATCGCCATCAAAGACTTGACACCAGTGGCCGACATTCCCTGTACTTACGGAGTTCAGGCATTGCACGGTAACATATCTCCCTACAACGAGTCAGTAGTCTGGCGGATCAAAGCAGCCGGATTTAACATTCTGGGCAAAACAGCAACCTCTCAAATAGGCTCATTGCCTTACACCGAGCCCCCAGGTTTCCGGCCCGCGCGCAATCCCTGGAATTTAGGCTACACGCCCGGAGGTTCCAGCGGCGGCTCAGCAGCGGCTGTAGCGGCCGGTTTGTGCGCGATCGCCCAAGGTTCAGACGGCGGCGGTTCGATCCGAGGCCCAGCTTCCGCCTGCGGTTTAGTCGGCATCAAACCATCGCGCGGGCGAGTTTCCTGGGCACCAGTCGGAGACTACCTAAGCGGCATTTCTGCCAACGGCCCTCTAGCGCGTACCGTGGCTGACGCGGCCGCACTTTTGGATGTAATGTCAGGGTACACAACCGGCGATCCGTACTGGCTACCAGACCCAAATCCCACGTTTCTAGAGTCTGCCAGTGAAAAATTGGGCAAGCTGCGAATTGCTTTTTCTACCAATATTGCTCCCGTCGGTGAGGCAGCGCCTGTGTGTCAGCAAGCGGTGCTCGATACCGTAAAATTATTGGCAGATTTGGGTCACGATGTCGAACCGGGATGCCCTGATTTTACGGGTTTAATCGAACCCTTTACAGTAATTTGGCAGTCTGGGGCGGGTGCAAGCGGCATTCCCAGCAAAGTTTTGGAACCGATGAATCGCTGGTTGTTGGAAAGAACTGTTTCTGCGGGAGAATATCTGCGGGCGGTGAATCAAATGCAGGTTATTTCACGGCGGATTGTGGGATTCTTTGAAAATTTTGATGTCTTAGTTTTACCGACTTATATGCACTCGCCAATTGGCATCGGCGAGTGGGCTGATTTGAGTTGTGAGGAAACTTTGCAGCGGATTATTAATTGGGTTGCTCCTTGTCCGCCATTTAATGCTAGCGGTTTGCCTGCGATCGCACTTCCGGCAATTTTAGATAACAACGGTTTACCCGTGGGCATTCAAATTATCGGGCGACCGGCAGCGGAAGCAACTTTAATTGCTTTGGCGGCGCAAATGGAAGCAGCAAAACCTTTCCCAGTTTTGAATTTTCAATAGGTTTGTAGTGAGGACTAAAGTCCTTGGATTTAGATAAAGACTAAAGTCCTCACTACAAACCGATATTTTGCTAAAAAACCGAGTCAATTCCGGTCACTTGTAGTTATTGACAATAACAACTGCAATTTTTCCAAAATCCCTCTTTAGATTGATAAATATTTAGAGTTTTTAGGGAAAAATTAGTAGCAATTCTGTGCGAATATGTAGGATAAAAATTTATGCTAGCTTCCGGGCCAATTACCGCTCCAGTTCCCGTTTTTCTGGTTCTTTTAGCAATCATGCTAATCGCCCCTCTAGTATTTGAGCGCTTGCGATTGCCGGGAATAGTCGGTTTGATTATTGCTGGCGTAATCGTCGGGCCCAACGGTCTCAATTTGCTGCAACGAGACGCTACTATTGTTTTGTTAGGTACTGTAGGATTGCTGTTTTTGATGTTCCTAGCGGGACTGGAAACTAGCCTCGATGACCTCAAACTAAATGCTGACAAAGCTATCATATTTGGCCTGGCTACTTTTGCCCTACCGATGATATTGGGGACTGGAGCAATGCTGCTGTTGGGGTATAGCTTGCTTGCTTCAATTTTAGTCGCTTCTTGTTTAGCTACCCACACGCTTTTAGCCCTACCAATTTTGACAAAATTGGGATTGATGCGAACTCAGACTATTACTGCGACTTTGGGCGGGACTTTAATTACAAATGTCTTGGGACTGTTGGTGCTGGCAATTGTTGTTAAAGCTCACAAAGGAAATCTTACTCTCGATTTTTGGCTGTTTCTAATTCCATCTCTTGCTATTTACACTTTTGCTACTTTGTGGGGAGTCCCCAAAATCGGCCGCTGGTTTTTTAAGAAATTTGGTCACGACGAAAACGCCGAATTTATGTTTGTACTGGCTACGCTGTTTTTGGTTTCTTACGCAGCCGAAATGATTCAGATTGAGCCAATTATTGGTGCGTTTTTATCGGGAATTGCCATTACTCAAATCATCCCCAAAATGAGTCCGCTGATGAATCGGATTGAGTTTATTGGGAATACGCTGTTTGTGCCGTTTTTTCTGATTTCTGTGGGGATGTTGATCGATCCGCTAATTTTGGTGAAGCAGCCGCAGTCTTTGTTGGTGGCGGGGGTGATAATTTTAGCAGAATTGGTGAGCAAGTTTTTGGCAGCTTGGATACCGGGGAAAATCTTTGGTTTTAAGTTTCCCAACATTATGGTAATGTTTGGTCTTTCTGCTGCTCAAGCTGCTTCTACTTTGGCTGCAATTACGGTTGCTTTTAACATTAAATTGGTCGATCGCGTAGTGGTGAACGGCATCATTGCCATGATTTTAGTAACTTGTGTCGCTTCTCCTTGGATTGTATCTCGGTGGGGTCAACAAATGCAGGAGCCGGAGTCAAGTTTACCGGCTGCTACTTCGGGAAAGCATTCATGGGGAGATCGAGTTTTAGTACCTGTTGCTAACCCGAATACGGAAGATAATTTGCTGCGTTTGGCTTTGATTTTAGCTAAAACATCCCAGGGAACTTTGCTACCTCTGCATATTTTGTCCGATCGCGGGGAACCAATTTCGCCGGCACAGAAAATGCAGCAAACTCAACTTTTGAGGGCTGCGGAAACTGTCGCTAACGCCGCTGATTGTGCGGTGGAACCGATCGCGAGGATAGATGATGCGATCGATCGCGGAATTCTGCGGAGCGCAACCGAACGCGAGGCTAGTTTAATTGTTTGCGGTTGGAAGGGATTTTCCACGACTCGCGACAATTTTTTTGGCAGCATTATTGACAATATAGTGAGGCGATCGCCCGTACCGGTACTAATTGCTCGATTTCCCCATCCTATCCAGAATACAGCCAGAGTTATTTTGGCGATAACTGACAGCGATTTGAATCGGTTTGGATTTGCGGAAACCGTGGATATTGCTAAGAGTTTGGCCCAGGAACTTAAGGCGACTTTGCAAGTGTTGTTGGTGGCGAAAAAACGCGCACAAGCTAATAAAAGTGCCACTGAGATAGAAATTCTTTCTGAGATACCGATAAATCGGGTGCGGGGAAATTTTGTCAAGCAGGTTTCGCAGCAGTTGTTAGAACATGATTTGCTGATTTTACCAACAATTTATCAGCCGCAGAATTTGTGGGAACAACCGGGAACTCTTAAAGAACCGGAATCGATCGCCCGCGCTCATCAAGATCTTTCGATGCTTGTTGTTTATTTCCCTAAATCTTAAGTGAGATTTTAACCGCAGATCGTCCGATAGACCTGCATTCATCTGCGGTTAAAATGCAAGAGAGTCTATTTTACAGCGGATTTACTCTCGCTTGCTGGCCGATATCAAGTGTATGGAATTAGCAGCGACAAGCAAAGTATACTTGAGCTGCATAAATATTCAATCGAGCAGGTTAACTGCAGATTTGAAGCTGATAAACACTGATGGACGCATATGCTTCTGTGTTTTACTTTAACGCTGTGCGATCGTCCTCGCTGGCTTTCGGTGATGGAAGCCCTTCGAGCAAAGCCGATCGCACTAATACAAAAAATTATACAAAAATTAGATCGCACTTCAACACAATTTCTCGACATCTGAGGCAATTTTTCGGTATCTGGGAGAATTCTGAGAATATAGTGATATTGTTTCTAGTTGAATTAAGTAAAAATGAGCATTAGACCCCATTTCAGATGGTTTTCTTCAATGGTGAGTGTTTGTAGCGCGATCGCGATCGGCACTTTCAGCAGCTTCACATCCTCTGCAAAAGCTGCAGAAACCGTTGTTCTCCGCAAAGGTATTTTAGAATCGTCAATATCGGTTGCCGATTTGCGCGAACTCGCAAAAACCGGAAAAGTACCCAAAAAACTGCAAACATACGCCGATTTGCTGTCTGACTCACAGCGCGGTCAAATTTTTGGCGCGCTAACTGCGAAAATCCCCCTCAATGTAGTCGGTTTGAGCAACTTGCTAAATACGCGCATTGGGAGTGCGATCCTGACTGATTTGACGACAGTCATACCGAGGCGCGACGGTGCCGGTGTCCAAGCGCTGCGAGCCGCTTTGGTGTTGGGTGCGAACGCACCGGAAGGCTTGTCGGTACTGAGTTTTATAGAATCTTATCCGAGTTCGCGGGTAGTCGTGGATCTCGATCGAGCTTTCTCGGTTTTGGGAAATTTGAACGCGGGTTTTTGGCAAACTCAGCGGTTTATGGCGGCGATCGCACCTCAGTTAGCAGCCACTAAATCCGCGTTTAACCTGCCTTTCGACCCTAGCCTACCGGGCCCCAATTCGGTGCAGGTGTTGAAGCTAGATTTGAACGACAGCGCCCGCAACCGGCGCATTCCGGTTGATGTCTATTGGTCGAAAGCTGCGACGGCTGACAAACCAACGATCGTCTTTTCTCACGGTTTGGGTTCTGTCCGCACGGATTTGCGCTATTTGGCCGAGCATTTAGCGTCTTACGGCTATGTGGTGGCTGCTTTGGAACATCCGGGAAGCAACGAAACGAACACCAATGCTGCGATTGCGGGTAAGTCTCGGTTATTAGCTCCTCAAGAGTTTTTAGACCGTCCCAAGGACATCAGTTTTGTGCTTGACGAACTGGCAAAATTGAACAAAACGGATGATAACTTGCGGGGAAAAATCGCGATCGACCGATCGGTCGTAATTGGCTATTCCTTCGGCGGCGCAACAGCCTTGTCCGTAGCCGGTGCCGAACTGCAATTGAGCGGGCTCAAACAGCGCTGTCAGGGCGATTTGATTGGATTTAGCTTGGGCGAAGGCATTCAGTGCGCGGCTGCGGGATTGCCCGAAGAACGGTATCAATTGCGGGATGGGAGGATTAAAAGGGCGATCGTCATGAATCCCACAACATCATTACTATTTGGAGAAACAGGCTTAAGTAAAATTAAGATTCCCACATTAATAGTAGCATCTTCAGCAGACAAAACAACACCCGCCTTAGTCGAACAAATTGCCGGCTTCCCAAAAATTCCCTCACCCAAATGGCTAGTCGGATTTGTAG
The DNA here is from genome assembly GCF_036705185.1 of Microcoleus sp. B4-D4. Classification (NCBI taxonomy): domain Bacteria; kingdom Bacillati; phylum Cyanobacteriota; class Cyanophyceae; order Oscillatoriales; family Microcoleaceae; genus Microcoleus; species Microcoleus sp. B4-D4. The sequence continues at coordinate 70,087 of NZ_JAUBTX010000025.1, forward strand.
GAGGAACCCACTTAAGCGTCAAAGATCCGAGTACAACCTTAGACCAAGTTGGGAGGCCGAGCACAGTAATTACCGGCGATGAACTTGTCGGCGACCAAGCCGCGAGCATACGCAATTATATTAAAGTTATCAGTTTGGCAATGGCCGCTCAACTAACAGCAGAAGCCGACAAATATGCGATCTTTTTAACCCCAGAATACGCGCAATTTGCCTCAACAAACGCAATTCCGGTGCGCCTAATAACAGAAATTCCCCCAGAAACTAATGCAGTCGTGCAAACTTTCATTCAAGGGAATAAGTAGTCAGTGGTCAGCAGTCAGTAGTCAGTAGTCAGTTGTCAGTTGTCAGTTGTCAGTTGTCAGTTGTCAGTTGTCAGTAGTTGCTCGTTACCAGGCTCTGCCGGGTAATGCAGATCCGGAGGCTCTACCTCCTTTGAGGAAAGCAACTTACAGGAGAGAGGACTTTAGGAGGTGTTTAAGTTATTAAGTTTTCGATCCTAATTAACAAAAATGCACCCATAAACTATTTCCCACAACTTCGATTTTTGCTAATAACTTGTTATATCGTTTTCGGTTGGCTCGGAATGATGTTAACTGTTAACTGTTAAACGTTGCACCCAAATCTTGCCGAAGTGTCCAACCATCAGGAAACTGCACGCGCTATTATCCTACAATTAATCCCGGAATCGTTACATCTTTCACCGACGAAAATTGATTATTTTGGGGTAGGGAAACGGCATGGCCGTGTCCGACTCTGCTGAGGTCTATTTTTCTTGAGCCGTTGCTGATATATTTTGTCCGTACCAGGGCAAAATATAACAAAGCGCTTTCACAAACTCCACTCCCAAACTGCCATGCCTAAAAAAAATGTTATTCCGCTGTTGCTTTTGTTTATAGTCCTGTTTACCCTTTACGGTGACAGTTTAACTTTTCTGCCCAAACCGATAAGAGATACCAGCGTCGCCAGTAGAAATTTCTTCGTCGGGTTGTGGCCGAATTGGCTGAGGCCGAGAGATTTCAACGAGCAAAGGCAACAGGATATTGATAAATTGCAAAAAAGTCCTACTCCCAGTAGATAGTTTTGAGCTACCAGCGACAAACCAGGTTTCTTTAACAATATCTAGCCACTTTTTTGTCAAAAACTAAAAATCCATAACTTAAACATCTGTCACTCCTCTCTCTCCAGAAACGACAAGGTAGAGAGAGGCAGAGTCTCCGCACCTGCATTACCAGGCAGAGCCTGGTAACGAGCAACGAGCAATTTTACTCCGCACTTTAGGGTTAGTTAGCAGTTCAGATTTTAGATTGTTCGTTCAATCTAAAATCTCAAACTTATTCGGAGCAAAGCCGAAGAATCTAAAATTTACAATCGATTAGGCTTGCTTTTTCAACCAGCTAAACATAGCTCGCAAATCTTTGCCAACTTCTTCAATGGGATGTTCTGCTTCTTGACGGCGCATGGAAGTAAAACCTGGTTTGCCGGCTTGGTTTTCGAGAACGAATTCGCGAGCAAATTGACCGGATTGAATTTCGCTGAGAATTTTCCGCATTTCGGCGCGGGTGTCATCGGTGACGATGCGGGGGCCGCGAGTTAAATCGCCGTATTCTGCGGTATTGGAGATGCTGTCGCGCATTTTGGCGAGGCCTCCTTCTACTACTAAGTCAACGATAAGTTTAACTTCGTGCAAACATTCAAAATAAGCTAATTCTGGTTGATATCCAGCGTCAACTAAGGTTTCAAATCCAGCTTTAATTAAGGCGCTCAAACCGCCGCACAAAACTACTTGTTCGCCAAAAAGATCGGTTTCTGTTTCTTCGCGGAAAGTGGTTTCTAGGATGCCGGCTCTGGTGCCGCCGATACCTTTAGCATAGGCCATTGCCCGATCGCGCGCTTGACCGGAAGCATCTTGATATACTGCAAACAAACTCGGAACGCCTTCCCCTTGTTCGTAAGTCCGGCGCACCAAATGTCCGGGGCCTTTGGGGGCTACCATTACTACGTCTACGTTGGCTGGGGGCACAACTTGGCCGAAGTGAATGTTAAAACCGTGAGCAAATGCTAAAACATTTCCTTCGGAAAGATTCGGTTCGATTTGTTCTTTGTAAATAGTTTTTTGAACTTCATCGGGTAATAAAATCATGATGAAGTCAGCGGCGGCGGCTGCTTTGTCTACCGGGTGAACTGTTAAACCCGCCTCGGTTGCTTTGGCTGCAGATTTGCTACCGGGATACAAGCCGACAACGACATTCATACCGCTGTCTTTGAGGTTGAGGGCGTGGGCGTGTCCTTGGGAACCGTAGCCAATGATAGCAATTGTTTTGTTGGCTAACAGGTCTAGGTTAGCGTCGGTGTCGTAATACATACGGGCCATAATGCTTGTCTCCTGAGATGCAAATTGGGTGATTGACTGCAAAACTCTCATCTTATCAAGTAGGGTGCTTTTTTTTGCAGAAATTTTTCAATTAAGATTTGGACGGGGGAAAATAAAGGTCGATCGCCCTGAATGTCGCAGGGTTTGTCGCCGAGTCTGCGATCGTCAAATATAATTGGTTAATAGCGTGCTGTGCATTTGAAAAAACCTCACATCTTGCACTATTCTCGCTTAACAGGCTCTCCGGCCTGTTCCACAAGAAAATTTACTCCTTGTGGAACAGGCCGGAGAGCCTGTTCATAAAAGCTTATTGAGAATGGTGGAACATCTCAGAAAAACCCAACTAACTAACTTTTTTCAGATGAAAATAAAGGCAATACATCATGTGGCGATTATTTGCTCGGATTACGAAGCGTCGAAGAAATTTTATGTAGAAGTATTAGGATGTTCCATTATCAAAGAAACTTTCCGAACCGAGAGAAATTCTTACAAACTAGATTTGCGAGTCGGAAATGGCGACACCATCGAGCTTTTCTCATTTTCCCATCCTCCTGAAAGAATTAACAATCCTGAAGCCTGTGGCTTGAGACATTTAGCTTTTGCAGTTGAGAACATAGAAGCATCAGTTGCTTACTTAAAATCCCAACAAGTAGAAGTAGAAGAAATTCGCCTTGACGAAATTACCGAAAAAAGGTTTACATTTTTCCGAGACCCCGACAATTTACCATTAGAAATATATGAGAATTAAGGAGTCTATTTATTTTTTCAAGCCGTTATTAAGTCAACCAGTCCGTAGTGCTGACTATAGAAATTGCATCATTCATTCCCCTCTAAAATCTAAAATATAAAATTGTATAATGGACAGATTGATCAGAAACACAATCACCATCGGATTGCCTGCTTTAATGCTATTTATCGCCATATTAGCTACAGGTAAAACAGGTGACGCAGCCGTTTGGTCGGGTTTGGTCAAAGTCGGCGGTTCCTTTGGTATGCTGATCGGTTTAGGTGTGTTGGTATTGGCAGGATTTGTTGCCAATTCTGTTAGTTATTTTGTGGTAGATAGCTTGCTGGTGAGATTTTATCAAAAGCGGCGAGAGTTGGAACAGGAAGAACAACTGGTAACAGAAATTGATAAGTGGCCGATTACCAACGACCTTAAAATCAAGCTCAAATGGGCGGTGATGCACAGCATCCCCAACAAAAACATTAGCTTAAAACACATAATTTTAAAATGGTTTATTATCGCAGTCACTGTAAATGCCCTATTTTCAATAGTCGGTTATTTGGGAGAATTAAACATTTTTTTTGAATTGAGTTCTCATTTTAAAATACAATATCTGCTGGTTGGTTTCTCTACTTTTATATTCTTCGCTCTGGTGCGCTCAAAAAAATTATGGTTGCTGGTGAGCGCATTTTGCATTATCATTAATGTGGCGGAAATTGTTCCTTGGTATTTTCCAGCGCCAGGATTTGCAGGAGCGACTCCCGGACAACACTTGCGGATTTTGCATTCAAATGTTTTAACGAGTAATCGGCGATATTCTGATGTGATATCGCTGGTAAAAGCAGAACAACCCGATATCGCGGTTTTTGTAGAAGTCAGCAGGTCTTGGGCTCGTGAGTTAGCGGTTTTAAGCGAGATGTTTCCTTACTCTTCGCAGCAACAAGAATCTGAGAAATTTGGTAGTGCCATCTACAGCAAGCTGCCTTTAGAAAATGTCTCGGTTAAAGCTTTTTCTAAGCAAAAAAAGAGTTTGTTGGCGGATGTGAAATTTCAAGGTAAAACTATTTCTATGATTCTTGCTCATCCGTCTGTGCCGGTCAAACAGCACAGTTTTATCGATCGCAACCAACAGCTAGCAGCCATCGGCGAGTATGCAGCCCAAGTCAAAAATCCGCTGATTGTGGTTGGGGATTTCAATACCACAATGTGGTCGCCATTTTACAAAAATATGGTAAAAACCGGAAACCTGCGAAATGCGCGATCGGGCTTTGGGATTTTACCGACTTGGCCGACTTTTATGCCGCTGGCTTATATTCCGATCGATCACTTTCTAGTCAGCAAAGAAATTGGTGTTTTAAAGATTCGTACTGGCCGCAATGTCGGTTCGGATCATTTGCCGTTAATTACAGATTTGGTCATTTGAAGGCAGGATTCGATATTTTCTAACAAATTATTGATTAACTGTATCTGGTATTGCTGAATATTTGTCTGTAGCGGTTCTTTGCTGTCTTGAAAACTGATAACTTTTCCGGCGATTTCCTTGTAGTGTTGCAGCATGGAAAAAGTATCGGTGCTGAAGCGGGCGAGATAGTTTTTAGCCGCCTCGCTGCAAATTTCCTTTACTTGATTTAGATAAGCTTCTGACGATTCAGGCGGCTTTTCATAGCCAGTTCTTTTATTCAAAATGTAGCTAGCACCGCCGACTACTGCAGCTCCCACAGGCCCGCCCAACAGCCAACCTAAGCCGGTGGCGATCGCCACTGGAGCCACTTCGCCCTCGATCGACTTTTGAGGTGGAGGCGGCGGCGGTTGCGGTAAAACGATTTGCGGGGCTGGGGGAAACGAAATCAAAAGTGCGATCGGCTGTTCTTTCTCAAAGAATTCGCAAGCTTTATTTACCCATTCTGCGATGGTTTGCTGCTGCTTCAAGACCTCTCGCTGAAATTTTAGATTCCACGCATCAAAACTCCCTTCGTGGAGCGACAGCGCCATTTCCGATTGATATCGCTGCAAAAATGTGGGCTGGTAAAGCCACATCTCGAAGTCAGAAACGCTGGCGTGAAAGCCTTTTGATATCAGTTTTTCGGCTTTTTGTTTAATTTCAATTTTGTTTTTGTGCTTTTGTTGAGCTGCGGCTATTTCGGCGGTGACAGTTTCAGATTTAGCTCGCAGAGATTGACAAATCTTAGTAGCTATCGCTTCAATTCTGGGTAACTTAACGGCTAGTTGTTCCTGTTGAGCTGCCACAATACTTTGCAAAGCCGATTCAAACGTGGCAATTCCTGTAGTTTGGGCGGCCGCCACATCTCCTTTCAGCCTCGCCCTCAAAGCCGGCAAAGCATCGACGCGGTAGATATTGCTAATATTGTTCGGCAAGTTGGATCGAAAACTTTCGGCAACAAACAATAACCGATTGTATACTTGTTTTTGGTCGTCTGGTTCGAGTAGATTGAGAAAATTGGCAACGAAGACGACAGTGTTGATTTGGCGATCGCTCAACCAATCTCTTAAGTTCTCTCGTTCCCCTAAAGTCATCAATTTGCGAGCATCTAAAACCTGCACAACCAAGTCAGCCGTTAGCAATTTATCTCTTACTAAATTATCCTGTTCTTCCCGATCGTTGGTTCCCGGCAAATCCAGCAATTCCACACCTGTTTTCAGGAAGGGATGGGGACAATAAACATTCACTGCCGCCACATCATCCCGCATTTGTCTCGCGTCGTCAAGGATGGCGTAGCGTTTCAACACATCAGTCCCCGGTTCGCTAATTTCCGTACCGTCTTTTAGAGTAATTTTTGCGTGCAATTCCTCGCCGTAGTTGACATAAATGGCAGCACCTGTAGTGGGCACGAGGTCGATCGGCAAAGCACGATTTCCCAACAAAGCATTCAGCAAAGTTGACTTGCCGTAATTAAACGGGCCAAAAACAGCAATTTGAAAAGTTGGTTTGGCGAGATAGTCGCAGATTGAGGTGGTATCTCGGTAAAGTTGGGAGTTTTTATCGAGTTCGAGGATGCCGAGTGCTGATTTGAGATTGTTAGTTAAATCTTGATAAATTTCGGGTTGTTGCATATTGTTGTTTTATCTCAGTTAGCAGATGCTAGGAAACCTTGATATATCGATTCAATACTCTGCGACTCGGCAGAAACATCAGCATCCAATTTTTTCAACCGCTCAGATTCAGCCTGACAATTAATCTCGCGAGATTCCTTTTGTTCCAGCAAATTATCTAACTCAGCTTTCCGAGAATTAATATCATCATTCATGCGATCGCCCACTTCCCGTCCGTAAACATCAAAACACTCTTTCACAGCATCGTGAATCGGCTGCCACTGCTCCTGAGCCACCTGCGGCAGATATTTCACCAACTCTTTTTTCGCCGCTTTCACCAATTGTTTGTGAGCTCCGTCTGCCTGCAAAACCCCAACTCCCATCCCCAACAAAGCCAAGTACAGCGGCCCCAAAACAATCCCGGTAAAACCAGCAAAAATCGTACTGACTCCCAACACAGTAATTAAGTTGAGCAGGATATTTTTCCAGTCAAAACCCGCTCCTGCCATTGCTACGCCCGCCAGATTTCCGGTCGTTAACGAAAACAATCCCATCGCCCATTTTGCCCAAGCTGGCGAGTTATCTTCGTTTGAGTTGCTGACTGCTGCTGGTATTTTTTGCCCGGTCAGTTTTTCGGTAATTTTTTCAGTCACTTTCGTGTAAGATGCTCCGTAATTTGCCGCACTTTGCGATAGCTGCGAAAATGCTGAATTCATCTCTTGTTCTGCGGTGAGAGTCCAAGCTGCTAGTTTGTCGTTGATGTACTGCTCGAATGCTCGTCTGAGCGATGCTTCAAAGGCTTCTCGCTTGTCTTGGCTGAAGAAATCCAGAAATTTCAGCTCGGGTTGATACCGCAAAAAGTCTGTTTCAAAGGTATTTTCTAAGTTGAGAACGTAGATGCGGAAAGAATCGGCGATCGCCCGCGATTTACTATCTCTAACTCCGATAATTTCTTGTTTAAATTCATCGCGAATCTGAGTCAGCTTTTTAAACTCCGGCTCAACTGAATTAATCTTTTCCTTCAACTCATTGACATCGCGATCGAGCAATGGTAATCTGCGCCCAACAGCTTCGCGGACGCGAGCAGAAATTTGACGCGCCAAAGTCCTCGCCGGACGCAGTTCAGAAATCGCCCTTTCCTGCGTCAAAAACGTATTCAGTGCCGCCATAAACTCGGGAAAACCAGTTCCTGCTAAATCCGCATCCGGGTTTTTAATCCGCAACCTGAGCGCCTTAATTGAGGTAATTGGAAACACTCGCTCCTCGTAAATATCGTGTCCTTCTGTTAAACAATATTCAGCCAAATTAGCTTTAAAAACCCGTTGCAATTTCCCTTCTGCTTCTGCCATTTCTTCAGGATCATCCGGGTCAATCAAACTTTCCCGCACCTGATCCCAAGCATTGATCAGAAAGAAAATGCTCAATCCGCGATTTTTGATGTAATTTTCTAGATAGCGTCTTTCACCCATTGTGCAAGGCTGAGTTGCTCTGAGTACGAACAAAATAGCGTGGCAGTTGTTGATGTAACCGAGAGATAATTCGTTGCGGGATTCTGTATCGTTCAGCCCGGGACTGTCTACTATTTCTATGCCTTTTTCTAACAAAGGTAAGGGATATTCTACTACGGCACAGTCGATATCTGGAAATGCTGGTTTCTTTTCTTCTTCTAGGCGTTTTGCCTCAGCGGGGTCAATTGTGTAGTTCTGTTTGAAACTTTTAAAATCGAGCTGTTTGGGACTTTTGCCGTCATTGAAATAAACGGTGACTTTTTTTTCTGCACCGTAGCGCAAAATCGTCAGCAAAGCCGTACAGGGATTTACGTCGCTGGGCAGTAAGTTTTCGCCGATCAAGGCATTGAGAAAAGTGCTTTTGCCGCGTTTCATGTCGCCTAAAACTAGCAGCCTAAAGACTCCTTGGCGCAAGTTTTTGCTGGCGAGAGTGATGTCGGCGTTTTCTGTTTCTAAACCGAGTTTTCCCGATGCTGCAGCTCCTGCTAATTCTGATTCGTTGATGGCTGTGGCGATGTTGCTGAGGCGATCGGCAATTTCGCGGCGGACGGCGGCTACTCGCTCTAAATCGTTGAGAAAACTGCTGGTTTCTACTTTAAGGTTCATGGGTATTTACTGATATTTTATGGCTGTAAATTTTCAATTTATATCTTCTTCAATAAACATTTTGTAAGCGCTCAAAGCAATGAATCCAACTATCAGCGTAGTTGCCAGCCAAGATGCGATGCGAACTGCAACGACAACAGCAATGACAATGCCTGTAAATTGAGCTACGGCTAGGATTTTTCTGCGCCACTGTTTGAGTTTGCCGTTAACTTGGCTGTCGGATTCTTCGTACTTGCGTGTTAGATGTTCTGGCACTGAGCGGTCGATTTCGGCTTCTAGTTCGCGGAGCCAAATTTCTTGTTCGCGCCTCCGCAAATCTTGTTTTTTGTGCCGAAGTTCTCTGGCTGTTTTGTCGGGAAAATTCATAAATTATATCTTATTTTCCACTGAAAAAATGTGTTAGTTATTGTCAATGTTGCAAAGCGATAAGTTCTCTACGACTGTAACTCACATTTTCCGCCGTGTCGAGAAATGTTAATAAATTTTAAAAAGGGCGATTCCCGCTCGGGATAGCTACGCTTCATGATTAATGAAGCCGATCGCCCGCAGCGCTGGAAATCATCAATATCCTTCGGGGCTGATGGTAGTGCGATCGCACTCAGCTTCCGACAAATCTGCCAAGCGCGATCGAAATAAGTTGCAGCCAGCTAATTGAGCTTTAGTTAACTTTGCTTTCTCCAAATTAGCTCTGCTCAAATCCGCATTGCTCAAATCGGCATTGCTCAAATCGGCATTGTACAAATCCGCACCTTGTAAATTAGCTTTCTGCAAATTAGCACCTTGCAAATTAGCGTGGCGTAAATTAGCTCTTGATAAATTTGCTCCTGACAAATTAGCTTCTGACAAGTTTGCTTGATAAAGCTGAATGTCGCCCAATTCAGCATCCTGCAACTGTGTTTGAAAAAGATTGGCTTGAGTCAGATTTCCGTAGGGCAAATAAGTTCGCCTCAAAACGCTACCAGAAAGGTTGATTTCTGCTAAATCTGCTTGAAATAAATTATGTTCACTTAGGTCAACTGCGTCAAAATTTCGCTTGCCTTCAGAATACTGAGCTAGCAATTGCTCAGCGCTTAGCTTTTGCATATTCATCTCTTTATGAGGACAGCTATTGTAGCCAGTCCATAACGATAATAAAGGGCTATTACTGTTTGCGTATTTATACCTAAGCATTCTCTTATGTTAAGCTTGTGTAACAACGAGCGCATTTTTTCTAAGATTTTTTTTATATTTGTAAATTTCTGGCTGGCTCGGTCAGTAACCAGTCAGTAATCTCAAGATCGATCGACAAACCAAAGCCCATCTTCTACTGAAATATGCCAGAACTTCCTCTTTCTATGGCTGAGCACTACCACGAGCGGACGAAATATGACCCTGAAACCCTTGCTGCCAAAAGCAGACAGCTAGATTGGACAGAGCAACCGGTGCCGTTCAAAGAATATAAAATTGGTGCGTATTTTGACCTAAAGCCTTATATAAAAGACCCCTCGGACGATCGCGATGCCGCGGCTGATGCCGGTTGGTGGCACCGCTTGTCGAGCTTGTTGCTGTGCAGCTACGGGTTGACTGCGAAGGTGCAGACGCTAGATGAGAGTTATCTGTATTTGCGATCCGCACCGTCGGCGGGCGGGCTGTACCCTGCAGAGGTTTATTTAATCTCCCGCGGCACGCCACATTTGCCCGCCGGACTCTACAACTATCAGTGCAGAACTCATTCACTCGTTCATTTTTGGAACAGTGAAGTTTGGTCGGGGTTGCAAGCTGCTTGTTTCGGATCGCCGGCGCTCGAAAATACCCAACTGGCGATCGCGATTACTACTGTTTTCTTCCGTTCTTCTTGGCGTTACGAAGACCGAGCTTACCGCAGAATTTTCCTCGACACCGGTCATTTATTGAGCAATATCGAGTTAGCTTGTGCCATCAACGATTACCGACCTCACCTGATTGGAGGATTCGCCGATGCAGCTATCAATGAATTACTGTACATCGACTCGGAGCAAGAAGGAGCGATTTGTGTAGTTGCGTTAGCCGACTTGCTGGATATCGACCAAAATTTGCCCAAATTCAAAACAGCTTTGCCCGGAAACACCACAACAGATTATCCTAAAATTTCCGAAGGTCAACTGTTGGGATACCTCCACAAAGCGACACAGTTAGACTCAGACCCCACCGGAACGGATGGCTGGAAATTTGATGAAAGGGAAGGTGATTTAGAGGATAAATACAACTTTCCATTTTGTACTAAAATTTCGACTGTCAGTCCTTCGATTCCTTGGGGAGTCAATCTGGAAACTTTAGAAACAACTATCCTCAAAAGGCGTTCTACCCGCGCTTATACTGGTGCTTCTTTGAGCTTGGGCGAACTGTTAGCTTTGCTCGATTTTACTTACCAGCCGCAGCACTATATAGACCAAGGATTAGACGGTTATCCCGATTATTTCGATCTGAGTTTGATCGAGACTTTTATTGCTGTTTCGGGAGTGCACGGGTTGGAGGAAGGCTGTTATTATTATGCTCCGAAAGCTCAAGAATTGCGGCAAATTCGGTTTAAAAATTTCCGCAGGGAGTTGCATTTTTTGTGTTTGGGGCAAGATTTGGGCCGAGATGCGGGGGCGCTGTTGTTTCACACGGCGGATTTGAACAGGGCTGTAGCAAAATATGGCGATCGGGTTTACCGCTATTTGCACATGGATGCGGGTCATTTGGGCCAGCGGTTGAATTTAGCAGCCGTTCAACTGCGTTTGGGTGTTAGCGGTATCGCGGGCTTTTTTGACGATCGCGTCAATGACGTTCTCGGTATTCCTACAAGCGAGGCCGTGCTTTATATTACTACTCTGGGAAGACCGCGATCGTGAATTTTAGTCATCAAACGGCCGTAGTTAGAAGGCAGAATGTATCCTAAAAAAACCAACCCTGCTCGCGAAGCCGCTGCCACGCTTTGCGAATATGTTGAGGCTTAAATAGTTCGCTCTTGCGAATGTTCCATTCGCGCACAAGTTCGATCGCTCTTTCGCAATCCTCTGCTGCTTCCCTATTTTCCCCAACAACCCAGTGAACAGTTGCCAACAGTTCCATCCCGTAAGGAGTTTCAAAACCATTAATTAACCCGCTCACACGCTCTAGTCTAATATTAGCATCAGCAGCATTTTGTAAAAAATCCCGCGCGGCTATTTTACCTTGAGACAACACATAGATTTGTGCCTCTTGGCTTCTGTCTCCATAACCTCGAATATAATGCCCTTCCAGCTTCTGCAAAACATGATTTAGATTATTTGCGTAGGGCCCGTACTTTTCTTTCACATACTGTAATTTTAGCGGTTCACCTGCTACCTGAAGAAAATAAGCTAGCTTTTGAATTTCCAGCATTGTCAAGCGATAGCCAGGAATTCCGTACAATTCTAGCAAGCTAATAAATAAGGCACGAGCGCGAGTCATTTGGGGTTTTTCGGTAGCAATCGGCATCGAATCAGCTTGGGGAGCAGCCTGCGGTTCAAACAGCAAAACTTGCACGTTTGGCAGTTCTAAAAAAGCTGATTCAATTAGCGGTTTGACTGTCTTCCAAGACAAGCCACCATTCCCGCAACCTAGCGGAGGAACAGCAATAGAAGTGATGCCCAATTGCTTTACTTCCTGAATCAAAGCTTTTAGTCCAGTTTGAATATCTTCGATTTTTGATTTGTCTCTCCAGTGGCGTTTAGTCGGAAAATTAATAATGTATCGGGGATTGAATAGATTGCCAGTAGATATTACAAACATTTGTCCGGGCTGCACTTCCCTCGCCCGACAAGCTTTTTCATATTTACGAAAATTATCGGGATATGCCTGCTTGAATTGCAAGGCAATTCCTTTGCCCATAACTCCAACACAATTAACTGTGTTCACTAAGGCTTCTGCATTTGCTTCTAAAAGGTTGCCTTCCTGAATTTCAATCACTTTAATTTTCCGATTCTTTTTTATCTTAATAATACCATTGTTGGCGAATTATTACTGAGGGTTTATGTGTAAAATTTTGTAAAATATTCTCTGTCTGTGATTTGATTGTAGAATTGATAACGCCGATTTCTGTGATTAAGTGCCAAGGGAAAAAGTTGCGAACTAAGAATTCGGCTTGACGCCTACGCTTTCTGTCGTTGTCTTCGTTTGTGTCGTTCCAGTAACGGGATTCCATAACATCCCAGTCGATTTGCTCTAGATGGTTGAGGTCGTCAAAAAACTCGGTGAATGCCATGACTGCATGACCGTCAGTAAAAACAAAATCTAAACCCGCAGCATCTATATTCTCTACACTAGAAACTAGGTGAATGACTGTTGATTGACCTTGACTGCAGCTTTTTAAATTGCCCCGATTAATGGTGTATAACATCGGAGAGCGCGGAGCAAAATAAAATGGAACATAATCGTGCAGTACGCCGCCTGAACCGCAGGGAACGCGGATTCTAGCGCGACGATCTTGGATATTTTCGTAGGCGATATTAGTGTAGTTAGTTTGTGTCTCTAGCATAACGTTGTAAGCTAACAATCCACCTTCTGACAAGATAGATTCTAGATTTTCAATGTGCGTGATGTGGTAAATAGGTAATGGCACTGCTGTTATGTGTTTGCTGTTTCAGGTTGAACACACAATTATAATACCTGCTTGGCAGTTAAAGATAAATAATCTTTTACCATTGCTATTTCCCAATGCAAAACTTGCTAAATATTCTGTCTAGCACTGATTCTGTCACTTCTTCGCCCGTAACTTCTCCCAATGCTTGAATTGCTCCGCGCAAATCTATTGTCCAAAAATCTAAAGGCAATTTGTTGCTAATAGTATCCGTGCACTGTTCCAGAGAAATTTTGGCTTTGGTTAAGGCTGCTGCTTGCCGCTGATTGATTGCTAAATCGGAGTTTGCTGCTTGCAAATTTCCGTGGCTGACGGCATCTAAGATGGCTGTTTCTAAGTCTTCTATGCCTCGATCTAGGGCAGCAGATGCGGTGACGGCGGGGTGAATTTCCGAGGAAAAAGGTAGTTCGGGGATGGTTTTTACTAGGTCGATTTTGTTGATGATTATAATTAGCTGGCGGTGCTTTACTTGTTCGTAAATTTCGGAATCGCCCTCTGTCCAACCAGATTCTGCGTCAATTGTCAATAATACTAAATCAGCTTGTTTTGCTGCAGCGCGCGATCGCTCTACGCCAATTTTTTCTACCTTGTCTTCAGTTTCCCGAATGCCGGCAGTATCGAGCACCTGCACCGGAATGCCGCCCACAACTAGCTGCGATTCTACCACATCCCGCGTCGTACCCGGCAAATCTGTAACGATCGCCCGATCGCACTTACTCCAAGCATTCAACAAACTCGACTTTCCCACATTCGGCCGCCCCACAATCGCCACTTTCAAACCGGTTCTCAACAATTCTCCGCGATCCGCCGTCGTCAAAATTATTGACAATTCCGCCAAAACACGATTTATTTCCAAACAAGTTTTAGCTTCATCTAAAGGCGGCAAATCTTCCTCAAAATCAATTCTCGCCTCAATTTCTGCCAGCAAATCCAAACAAGTTGTTCTTAATTTGCGAATTGGCTGCGCTAATTTTCCCTGCAAACCAGCTAAAGCACTTTGTGCAGCAGCGGGAGATTTTGCTCCCACCAAATCTGAAATGCTTTCAGCCTGAGTTAAATCGAGCCTCCCGTTCAAAAAAGCCCGCAGCGAAAACTCTCCCGGCTGCGCCAATCTCGCCCCGCTTTCCAAACACAACTGCAAGACTTGCTGGACGGCAATAATCCCGCCGTGACAGTGAAATTCCACCACATCTTCGCGGGTGAAAGAACGTGGCGCTTTCATAATTAACAGCAAAGCTTCATCGACTAATTCTTGAGTTTTTGGGTGGCGGATGTGGCCGTAAAGAATGCGGTGAGACTCCCAAATTTGCTGTCCTGGGGCGCGAAACAGAGTTTCGGCAATTTTTAAGGCTGCAGCACCGGAAAGTCGCACAATGGCGACGCTGCCTTGTTGGGGAACTATGGCGGTGGCGATCGCTGCGATCGTTCCTCCTTTTGTTAGTGATTCAGCCATTTTTAATTGCTCTATAGTTCAATAATTATCTCGATCGCCCTATCTGCAATGCCTCGATTATATAGGCATTTAATTGCTGTATATAGAGATTTCCTAATTCACCCAATCGTCTGATAATTAATCTGCGTTGGAGGGTAGCTATTCGAGTTACTCTAACTTTAGATGATACTCGCAATCCAGTTGCTGGAAATTCTATATCTTCCACATTCAGGGCAAACTCTTCATTGTTTAATCTTGCAACATTTTGAGAGGAAATAAAGCAAACAGTAACTTCATCAGGATTTGAGATAGCACACAGCACTAAAGCAGGACGCAATTTCATCTGACTCAAATCAGTAAATGGAAATTGTACTAATACAATATCTCCTTTTTTTAGTATCACGCAATAGGTTCTCCATCTTCGATCGTATAAATATCAGGTTCGTCCTGCAAAAAATCAAAACAGCCACCGTTTTGAGCAAACTGCATAAGTTCCTGAGTCGAAGGATAAGGGATGTTTTCTAGTAATTTGTCCGTAATCGCTAATTGCTCGTCTGCAGAGAGAGATAAGATAACTTGAATTAGGGAGTCAACCAGTTGTACGTTCATTTTAAGTCATCTGTTGCTCGGTTACTAAATTATACTATAAGTTCAGGGTTTGCATTTACAGTCAACCGATACGGGCTGCAGACTGGGACTAATCTTAATGCTATAGTCCTCGACGCAGAAATTGGTTTTTTACGGAAATACTGCATCCCGGCTTTTAACACTGCGTCCAGGACTGCTCAAATTCAGACAAGGCTCAAAGTTGCGGCGATAGCCTTTCTTTAAATTGCCAGCACCTGTAGTCCTACTACTGGCTATTTTTTCGGCTGCTTGGCACACCGGAATCAATAGCTAAAAGTTTGACACCACAGTGAGCTATCCTGATTTCATGCGATAATGGAACATTGACAGGGTAGAGGGCAGAGTATGATTGGTCAACTTCTAGACAGACGTTACCGCATCATTAAAGTCACAGACTCAAATGAGGTGGGAAAAACTTATTTAGCAGCAGATACTCACCGTCCCGGGTATCCGCAATGCACGGTTCGAGAAATGCGGCTTCCCGGCACAAGTTCGCAAACTCCCGAATTAGTCAAAGTTATATTTCAAAGAAACGCAGAAATAATTGAGGAATTGGGTAAACACGACAAAATTCCCGAATTATTGGCGTATTTTGAGGAAAATCAAAGTTTATACTTAATTGAAGAATTTATTGTCGGTTCACCTTTGAGTCAAGAACTGATTGTCGGTGAAGCTTGGCAAGAAGATGAAGTAATTACTTTGCTATCATCGATATTAGAAATTTTGGCCTTCATCCATTCCAAGGGGTTTATTCACCGCAGAATTCAACCAGACAGAGTTATCCGGCGCGAGTCAGACGGAAAATTTGTGTTGGTTGACTTTAGCTTAGACAAAGAAATTAACCCGGAACTTGTTAATTGTGATTTGTGGGCGCAAACTCCGCCGAAGTCTGTTAAATCGCCTTTGGGAAAAAAACAGGAGTTGGCGGTGCAGGCTTTGTACGTGCCGATCGAGCAATCGCAAGGCAACCCCCACTACAATAGCGACATCTACGCTCTAGGTACGATCGCCCAGCTTGCGGTAACGGGACTCTCACCCAAGGAACTCAGCGCCCTGAGAAATAACAAAAAAGGCGATATTCCGTGGCACAATCGGGCAACTTGTTCGGCGACTCTAGCACGTATTATCGATCGAATGGTGCGCTCCGACAAAGAAGAACGCTATCACGAAGCAGCCGAAGTTTTGGCAGACATCAAACAAATCGCCGTAAAATGGGATGCCCCTCCATCGCCAGCCACCATCATCACCAAGCCTACGAGTAAACCGCCCATCCAGCGCCCTACTAAACTGCTGCTGTTGGCTGCAATAGTCTCCGCTTCGCTCTTAACAGCAGTCATCATGTACTTCGGACATATTAAAAGTCCGGCGAGGGCGAAAGAATTGTTCGCCCGTGGCGTGGCTAAGGCACAACAAGGTGACAAAACAGGCGCGATCGCCGATTATACCCAAGCCATCGCCCTGAATGCTGGCGATGCCGAAACTTTCTACAAGCGGGCTAATGCTCGCTACGACATGGGTGCGACAGAGCAAGCAAAGGCAGATTATACGCAAGCAATTAAAGTCAATCCGAGCCACACCAAAGCCATCTATAATCGAGGTTTGGCGCGCCTCGACACAGGCGACAAGCGGGGGGCCGTGGAGGATTTTACCCAAGTATTGCGGCTGAGTCCGAGCGACGGTGAGGCATACTCTCAGCGGGGTTTAGTCTACTACGATTTGGCAGACTACCGCACCGCAATTGAAGACTACACTCAAGCAATTCGGCTCACTCCCAACGATGCTGTAGCTTACAGCAATCGGGGTTTAGCTCGATCGGCCTCTGGCGACAAAACTGGAGCAATGGCAGATTTTACCCAAGCGATTCAAATTAGCCCCAAACAAGCTAGCGTTTACTACAGTCGCGGTCGATCGCGCTTTAATCTGGCAGATTATCAAGGAGCGATGGAAGATTATAGTAAGGCGATCGAATTGGAACCAAAACAAGCTGATGCTTATACCAATCGGTGCAGCGCTTACTTAAATTTGGCCACCTACGACAAAGCGATTGAAGATTGCACCCAAGCAATTAATCTCGATCCCAAGGATGAAGCAGCTTACAACAACCGCTGCATTGCTTATCTGAATTTAAAACAGTTTCAAAAGGCTGCTGAAGATTGCAGTTTGGCGATCGGACTTAACAGCAACAATCCCAAAGCATACAGCAATCGAGGATTAGCTCGATCGGCTTCGGGAGACAAACTCGGCGCTGTGGAAGATTTTACCAGAGCAATTGGACTCAATCCCAGCGATGCCGTAGCTTACAGCAATCGCGGTAGCCTGTACTCAGAACAAAAAAATTACCCTTTAGCGGTTGAGGATTTCGCTCAGTCGCTGCGGCTCAACCCCAACAATGCTACTGCTTTTTACAGCCGGGGCCTCGTGCGCCGCCAACTCAAAGATCGGGCTGGGGCGATCGAAGATTTTCAGAAAGCTGCAACACTGTTTCTAGAACAAGGAAGAGCCGATGGTTTCCAAAACGCACAAGCACAAATAAATGACCCTAAATAAACTATTAGTCAGTAGTCATTAGTCAGTAGTCATTAGTCATTAGTCATTAGTTGTTAGTTGTTGGGAATTGGTTATTGGTTATTGGTTATTGGTTATTGGTTATTGGTTATTGGTTATTGGTTACTTGCTACGAATTTCCAATTTTCAATTTTCACTTCCCAATAACAACTAACAACTAACAACTAACAGCTAACAGTTAACAGCTAACAGCTAACAGCTAACAGTCATCAGTCATTAGTTATCAGGAACAACGAACAATGAAGAATGAGGCAGAAAAAAAGAAAAAGGCAAAATCACCAATCAGCAATTCCCAATCACCAACTCCAAATTACCAATTTCCCGCGATAAACTCCCAATTTACAAATCCCAATTACCAATTATCAAATATCGATATGAACATGGTTGGTCAACTTTTAGATAGGCGTTATCGAGTAGTGCAAATTCTCAGTTCAGGAGCTTTTGGACAAACTTATTTAGCTGTCGATACTCGCCGACCTGGCCACCCTCAATGTGTAGTAAAACAACTTCGTCCTCCCAGCAACACTTCCGCAGTTCTCAAAACAGCTTACCGCTTATTTAAACAAGAAGCAGAAATATTAGAAAAGCTAGGAAAACACGATCAAATTCCATTTTTACTCGCTTATTTTGAAGAAAGCAATCAATTCTACCTGGTAGAAGAGTTTGTTCCCGGACACGCCCTAAATCGGGAAATTGTTGCCGGTCAACCTTGGCGGGAAGAACGAGTGCTGTCGTTGTTGGAAGAAATATTACAACTTCTCGCCTTCGTACACTCTCAGGGAGTGATTCACCGCGACGTTAATCCTTCCAACTTAATCCGCCGCAAACCAGACAGCAAATTAGTTTTAATTGACTTCGGTTCAGTTAAAGAAGTTGCGAATCACGTCATCGATTTCGATACAGAATTTCCGCGCACCATTGCGACGGGGACTCCGGCTTATATGCCGATCGAGCAATTTCAAGGCAACCCCCAATTTAGCAGCGATCTCTATGCCGTAGGGATGATGGCAATCCAAGCTATCACGGGTTTACCCGGTACCGATTTGCCAAAATTGCAAGATCCGAGTCCTTCTCACACCGGGGAAATTGTTTGGCGCAACCGAGCTCAATGTTCTCCGGGATTGGCAAATATAATTGACAAAATGGTCTGTCACCAATTTGGCAAACGCTATCAATCGGCTGAGGACGTTTTGGCCGCTCTCAGCAAGCTGACGCATCGCCAAGAACCTCATACAGCTCAACAGAAAAGTAGGGCTCCTAGTAGTTTACGGTCTGTTGATAGTTTTGCATCACGTTTTGGCCCTCGGTTTGGGTGGCTGATTTTGGCTGGATTAGGGGCAATATCTCTGGTATTTCTGTTGAGTTATTGCAGCCGCCCGAATCCGATTAAAGCTAAGGAATATTACGAACTGGGAGTAGAAAAGTCTCGCAATCAAGATGCGGCGGCAGCTTTGGAAGCTTTCAACAAGTCAATTCAATTAAATCCTAACAATGCTGATAGTTTTTATCTGCGGGGCAATGCTAATTACGATTTAAAAAAATATCAAGAAGCAATTGCAGATTATTCTCAGGCGATCGCCCTAAATCCTAAATATTTTAAGGCTTATTTTAACCGGGGATTAGCCCGCAACGATTTTAACGACAAGCGCGGGGCGATTGAGGATTATACTCAGGTTTTGAAGATCCAGCCCAACGATGTTGATACATATTATGAAAGAGGAATTACCTATTTAGAACTACAAGATTACAATATGGCTATTCAGGATTTTACTGAAGCAATTCGGTTGCAGCCGAAGCTGGTTAAAGCTTATCATTCGCGGGGGCTGGCTCGCGCTGGGAGCGGAGATTTGCAGGGGGCGATCGGAGATTATACTGAAGCAATTAAACTCGACGCTCAGAATGTTGATGCTTTCTACAGTCGGGGGAGAGCTCGCTTTCACCTAGGAGATTATCAGGGAGCTTTGGCGGATTATTCTCAGGTAATTGTGATCGATCCCAAGAGTGGAGATGCTTACACTAATCGTTGTAGCACGCAGTTGAATTTGGGAGCGTATCAAGCAGCAATTGACGATTGCACTCAGGCAATTTCACTGAGCGATGAGGATGGGGTTCCTTATAACAATCGCTGCATTGCTTATTTAAATTTGAAGGATTATCCGAAAGCAATTGCTGATTGCACCCAAGCAGTGACACTAAATCCGAACAATTATAATGCTTTTAACAATCGTGCTTTAGCTCGCATCGCAGGGGGTGACACCCAGGGGGCGATCGCAGATTTTACTGCAGCAATCGGCCTCAATCCCAACAATGCGGAAGCTTACGCCAATCGGGCGAAGGTTTACCAGCAGTTAAATAATTACAATAGTGCGATCGGCGATTATGTGCAAGCCATTCGGCTGAATCCGAATTATGCAGCAGCTTACTACGGTAGAGGAATGGTTCGCCGCTCGTTGGGAGACAAAGCAGGAGCAATTAGCGACTTAGAAAAAGCGGGCAAAATCTTTCTCGATCAAGGACTGACTGGCGGTTACAAAGACACACAATTTGAGATCGAAAAAATTAAGTAGCTAGTTGTTAGTTGTTAGTTGTTAGTTGTTAGTTGTTAGTTGTTAGTTGTTAGTTGTTAGTTGTTAGTTGTTAGTTGT
>NZ_JAUBTX010000026.1:0-50654 GCF_036705185.1 Microcoleus sp. B4-D4
ATCTTTTTATTGTCACAATCAATGATTGCATATAATTATATCATAATAAGTGTAGATAATGATTTAGGATTGCTATACTAGAGCGAGAGCGTGCCGAAGAAGCCTCGCAGCGTGCCGAACGTTTAGCCACCAAACTGCGCGAATTGAACATCGACCCAGATAGCATCTAAGCCCAAACAACGAATAGAAACCCGGTTTTTCCAACAAATCGGGTTTCTGGGAATTGCAGTTATTTATTCTTTTAGGATTTACGCATCAAGACCAAAGAAACCGGGTTTTTTGCGGTTTTGCTGACTGTAACAAAGTATTATCGTAAAAACCCGGTTTCTGACCGCCCGTGCGTAAGTCTTATTCTTTTAACGGCGAATCGGAAATTTGGTCGATCGCCCCCAGCTCAAATTACATATACTACAATATATAATACAGAGATAGGAGCCAAAATGCTTGGAACTCAAAAAAATCCTAATCGCAGCCCCTTGAATGTGCCAAAATATTCAAGCAAACATTACTAAATCCTACAGGGAGAAATTGTTGTGGAGTCCAGATACAACCCCCAATCCATAGAAGAAAAATGGCAGCAGACATGGGCTGAGCAAAACTTAGACCAAATGCCAGAAGATACCGAAAAGCCTAAATTTTATGCCTTATCCATGTTCCCCTACCCGTCGGGAAACCTGCACATGGGCCACGTCCGCAACTACACAATCATCGATGTAATTGCCAGACTCAAGCGAATGCAAGGCTATCGCGTACTCAATCCGATGGGATGGGACGCTTTTGGTTTGCCGGCAGAAAATGCAGCCATTGAACGCGGAATTCCTCCCGCAAAATGGACTTATGAAAATATTGCCCAAATGAAAGGCTTATTTCAGCGGCTGGGCATTTCCTTTGATTGGACAAAAGAAGTTACAACCTGTTCTCCCGATTATTATCGGTGGACTCAGTGGCTGTTCTTACAATTTTTAGAAGCAGGATTAGCTTATCAAAAAGAAGCAGCAGTTAATTGGGATCCCATCGACCAAACAGTATTAGCCAACGAACAAGTAGACAACGAAGGTCGTTCTTGGCGTTCCGGCGCGAAAGTCGAGCGCAAATTATTGCGGCAGTGGTTCCTCAAAATTACCGATTACGCCGAACAGTTATTAAACGACTTAGACAAATTGCCAAATTGGCCCGAAAGAGTCAAATTAATGCAAGCCAATTGGATTGGCAAATCAGTCGGCGCTTACTTGGAATTTCCGATTGTGGGAATGGATGAAAAAATCGCCGTTTTCACCACTCGCCCCGATACAGTTTATGGCGTTAGTTACCTTGTTTTAGCGCCAGAACATCCGTTAACCGCGCGCGTGACCACCGAAGACCAAAAAGCTGCTGCAGACACCTTCATCAAAGAAGTTGCACTGCAAAGCGAGATCGATCGCACCGCCGAAGATAAACCAAAGCGCGGCATCCCCACAGGCGGCAAAGCAATCAACCCTTTCAGCGGCGAAGAAATCCCGATTTGGATTGCCGATTACGTGCTGTACGAATACGGCACCGGCGCAGTGATGGGAGTACCAGCCCACGACACGCGAGATTTCAAATTTGCCACTGAATATCAACTGCCAATTAAAGTAGTAATTGTGGATGATGATGAAACTCCGCTGACCGAAGCTTACACCGAACCAGGAATTATGATTAATTCCGAAAGCTTCAACGGCATGGATTCAATTAAAGGTAAATCCGCAATTATTGAAGCTGCCGAAAGTTCTGGTTGTGGCAAAGCGCGAGTGCAATATCGCTTGAGAGATTGGCTAATTTCTAGACAGCGTTATTGGGGTGCTCCGATTCCAGTAATTCACTGTCCCAACTGCGGAACAGTCCCCGTCCCGCAATCAGATTTACCCGTATTGTTGCCGGAAAATGTAGAATTTACTGGCAAAGGTTCGCCCTTGGCAAAAATGGCAGAATGGGTAAACGTTGCTTGTCCGAGTTGCGGCACTCCAGCGCACCGCGAAACAGATACGATGGATACTTTTATGGATTCATCGTGGTATTTCTTGCGCTATCCCGATGCTCAAAATCAGGAGCAAGTTTTCGATACGGCGAAGACGAATGATTGGATGCCGGTAGACCAATATGTCGGCGGTATCGAACACGCAATCCTGCATTTACTGTATTCGCGGTTCTTTACGAAGGTTTTGCGCGATCGGGGTTTGATCGACTGCGACGAACCATTTAAACGCCTGTTAACTCAAGGCATGGTGCAAGCAATGGCCTACAAAAATCCCGTTACTGGCAAATACGTTCCCCCAGCAGATGTAGACCCAACAAATCCCAAAGATCCGAAAACTGGCGAAGCTTTAGAAGTCTTCTACGAGAAGATGTCAAAATCAAAATACAACGGCGTTGACCCCTTGGAAGTTATGGGGAAATACGGGGTAGATACGGCGCGAATGTTTATTTTATTCAAAGCGCCGCCAGAGAAGGATTTGGAGTGGGACGACGCAGATGTGGAAGGGCAATTCCGCTTTTTAAATCGCGTTTGGCGCTTGGTGACAGAGTTTGCTTCACTGCCCCCAGCCCCCCCTGCTCAAGAGGGAGAAAAAGAGGTGTTGAGCAAAGCTGAGAAGGATTTGCGGCGGGCGATTCACACTGCAATTAAGGAAGTGCGAGAAGATTTGGAGGGCGATTATCAGTTCAATACTGCTGTTTCGGAAATGATGAAATTGAACAATGCGCTGGCTGATTCTAAATGTAAAGATTCGCCTGTTTATGCAGAGGGAATTAACACTTTAATTTTGCTATTAGCGCCTTTTTCACCACATATTGCTGAGGAATTGTGGCATTTAATTGGTAACAGCGAATCGGTGCATACGCAAACTTGGCCGACTGTCGATGTATCTGCATTAGTTACCGATGAAATTACGCTGGTAATTCAAGTTATGGGGAAAACTCGCGGCACTATTCAAGTGCCTTCTGGTGCTGATAAAGCTGCTTTAGAAAAGTTTGCTCGCGAGTCGGAATTGGCTAAGCGTCACCTGCAAGGTAAGGAGATTAAAAAGGTAATTGTGGTGCCTGGAAAGTTGGTAAATTTCGTGGTAGCTGGATAAAGATGAGAAACCCGGCTTATCCAAAAAACCGGGTTTCTGAGACTTGCAGTTCAGAAATAGCGAACAAAACAATGAGCCAGCTAAAAATTAGAAAACGGCGCTTTTTGAGATGGCTATTGTCTTTAGTAAAATTTTGGGTGATCGCCTACATAGCTTTCTGTATACTCTTGTTTATTCTGCAAACTCGTTTGATCTTTCGGCCAACACCTGAAATCGCCAAAAAACCGGATGCTTTTAACATCGCTTACCAAGAAGTTTGGTTGCCAGTTAAAGCTCGACCCAAAATTGAAAAACTTCACGGTTGGTGGCTGCCAGCCGCAAATCAACAATCATTAGGAACTTTATTGTACCTGCACGGCACGGGTTTTAACATCGGTGCGAATATCAATCAATCTTACCGCTTCCAAGAATTAGGTTTTTCCGTATTGCTAATAGATTACCGGGGTTACGGCCGCAGTCAAGGCAGTTTTCCCAGCGAAACTCGGATATACGAGGATGCCGAAACAGCTTATAATTATTTAGTAAAACAGCGGCAATTGTCGCCCAGCGAAATCTTTTTGTACGGCCATTCAATGGGAGGCGCTGTTGCTGTAGAATTAGCAGTCAGACATCCAGAAGCAGCGGGATTAATTGTTCAAAGTTCGTTCACTTCCATGCTGAATATGGTAGAACGCTACAGTATAATGCGACTATTTCCAACGAGGCTGCTGCTGACACAAAAATTTGATTCTTTGAACAAAGTTAAATTGCTGCAAATTCCGGTTTTGTTCGTACACGGAACCGCTGACCCTTTGATTCCCGCTGCAATGAGTAAAAAATTGTATGCTGGTTCTCCTGAACCCAAGCAAATTTTGCTGGTTCCTAATGCTAAGCACAATAATGGAGATGCTTTTTTCAACAGCAGCGAATACCGCCAAACAGTTGTGAATTTTGCAGATAAATCTAGAATGAGATGAATCCAGGTTGCGCTACCTATCTGTAAATTACTTCTACCATATCTCCAAATTGTAGCTGCAAAACGGATTGAGCGCTGCCGCCGTAAACGGCAATTTCTAGCCAACCGTCAGAACCAGTTATGGCAATTAAATCCCCTGGCTTGCTGTCGCTGTAAGTTTTACCGCTGGGGATGCGAATTGGATCGCAACTATTGCTAATTATCACTGACCAATTGTTACATACAAT
Source organism: Microcoleus sp. B4-D4 (assembly GCF_036705185.1). Taxonomy (NCBI): domain Bacteria; kingdom Bacillati; phylum Cyanobacteriota; class Cyanophyceae; order Oscillatoriales; family Microcoleaceae; genus Microcoleus; species Microcoleus sp. B4-D4. Next base: position 4,275 of record NZ_JAUBTX010000026.1, read on the forward strand.
GCAATTATTGGGGATATTAGTAATTAAATTGCCGAAGCGATCGACATATTGAACGCAACCTACCGCACCTGTGGCTGTAACGGCACAATTTGGTATCTGTAGCTGTACTAAACTCGCAGGGTCGATCGCATCCCCCAACTCTTCCAGCGGCACCCCGTTCGCCAAATGAGCCCCCGCTGCTGCGAAAATATCGCGACCGTGAAACGTGCTGCTGGCGAAGGGCGATCGCCAGTATTGCGAATTCGTCAACTCCACAGCGGCGATCCTCTTCGAGGGCTTCGCTAACGCGCTTTCCCGACTCAACACCCCGCTAAACAACCCGTTATCGGGCCCGACAAGCCAGCAATTAGCACATTTAATCGCAATCCCGCGTCTCTTGCTTCCCACACCCGGATCGACTACAGCAATATGTACGGTTTCCGCTGGAAAATAAGCAAAAGCAGTCATCAAACAAAACCTCCCCGCTGCAATATTTTGAGAGGGTATTTGGTGTGTAATATCAATAACTTTTAACTGCGAGTTAATTTGGGCGATCGTACCTTTCATCACTCCCACATAAACATCGCTCAATCCAAAATCAGTCAGTAGAGTTATAATTCTATTTTTAGACATATATCCAAAGGTAAGAATATGGTAGCGCAGTGGGAAAACTTTCTGCAAAACTTAGGAGAATGGCACGGTTCCTTCACCCAGCTATCAACGCGAGGAGAGGTACTTCAAGATACTCCCAGCATTATTTCTCTCGAAGGACTCAACGACAACAAAACAGTGCGGTTAAAACTGCGCCGCTTCTCGCCAAATCCTAGCGGTGCCGGCGAACCGGAAGTCAGCGAACTTGTTCGAGAATATCAGAGTTTGGGGCGAGATATCCTGTTTTTTGAGAATGGAAATTTTTGTCAGGGTACTATTCAATTAGCGCCTTATTCTGAGTCTGGTGCCGAGTTTGGTTTTATCTACAACTATCGCAGGTTGCGCTTCGTTCAACTCTACAATATTGACGGCAATTTATCCAAACTTACCTTAATTCGCGAAAAGCAGCTTGATAAAAATATCCCCGAACGTCCGCCTTTAACTGTTGATGCTTTGCTGGGAGAATGGCAGGGCGAGGCCGTGACAATGTATCCAGATTATCGTCATCCTGATTCCTATTCTACCAATTTACAATTGCATTTGCAAAATGGCGATCGGCTAGTACAGAAAATCACTTTTGGCAATAATGCTAATGTTATCAGTTCTAGCGGCAGCATTGACGGTTCTGCGATTAATTTTAACGAAGGTGCAACGCCCATGCAAGTTTTGCTGCTTCCCGATGGCGGTTCTTGCACTTGTCCGGTGAAAGTTGAATTCAGAAAACCTATATTTTTTGAGGCCGGTTGGTTGGTAGAACCTGACTTGCGATTTCGGATGATTCGCAGTTACAATGACAAAGGTGAATGGGTCAGTTTGACTTTAGTTACTGAACGCAAAGTTAGTCAGTAGTCAGTAGTCATTAGTCAGTAGTTAGTAGGGGCGGGTTGATCGCGTAATCCTCGCATCCGGCACGCAATCTCCGAACAAAACCCGCCCCGCTTTACGACAAACAAAAGTTGATATAGCAGCGAATGTTATTCGCCGGACTTTGTTTCCTGGGTTTGCGATTGAATCACCGCACTCCAATCATCATTGTTAACTGCAGCTTCCAAATGTTCGTGTCGTTCGCCGTCAATCTTGGCTGCTGTTTCTAACTCTTTGGTAAGAGTAGAATCTGCCATTGCTTTGCGTAATTTTAGCTTCTTTTCCTCATAAGCTTGTTGCTCGTCAGCAGACATTGCAGCGCGGGCTGCTTGACCTACCGTAGCCGCCCACATTTCGCTGTCAGCACCGTTTCCAGGCGGAATAGTGCCTAGTTCTGCGATCCAAGCATCCCGCAAACTTTCCATTTCTTCCCGCTTGGGGAATTTGAAAGTTTGGACGCGCACAAAAGCACAATTTTCTGCGCCGTTTTGCGCGATGTGACCGTTGATTGAAAGCAGGATGTTTCGCGAATAACCGATATACTGAGTGTTGCGGGCACTGTCCGTGACAGCGTAAACTCCAGCGACTTTTGCGTTAGTTGCTAGACTTCGCCAGGTATCGATCGACATTACTTGCGTGCCGTCATTTTCTACTTCAGAAACAGCGGCCGCTGCGCTGTGTTCTGAGTCGGAACTGTATAAAAAGTTGTGCAGTCCTTCATGGGCGACAGGTACGTTTTGATGTTCAATTGCTAGGTCTTGACCTGCATTCACTCGATCGGCTTCCATAAAACCCAATTCCTCAAAATGTGGCAATTTTACTAATTAAATCTCTGGCTTTATAAGCTGTTGCGGCATTTAAAGATAATTAAAAAAAATTAACAAATATTCTGGGGTGGGCTTTGAGCAGCGCCCCGAATATGCAATTTAAATGCCCAACAGCTTACTTATTTAACTTGCTGCAATTTTTTGCAATTCTTCATCAGTCAATTTAACTTCGATCGCCTTTACGGAGTCCTCAATGCTCGATAATTTTGTCGCTGCGGGAATCGGAACGACGCAGGGCGATTTTGCCATCAACCAAGCTAATACTATACAGTACACTGAAACGTTTTTTTCTGCAGCTAAGGAGGCGATCGCGGGCATATCTTGCAAGCTGGTGACGCGGCGGCTTCCCCCCAAAGGACTCCAGGGGAAAAAGGTCAGGTTTTCGGCTTCGCAATATTCCAGTACGCCGTCCGATTCCGGCTGTCTGTGCCACGGATTGTACTGATTCTGCACCGAGACAATTTCTACTACATCCCGGGCGCGTTTAATCTGCTCTACAGAAAAATTGGAAACTCCAACAAATCGAATTATTCCTGCTTCTACTGCTTCCTTTGCCGGTGCTAGGGCTGCTTCGATTGTATAGGCTGGATCTGGCGAGTGATACTGCCAAAGGTCGATCGGCTGATTGCCGCCCAAAGCTTCAAAACTTTCGCGAATTGTCTTACGTAAATGGTGGGGATTCCCGTTGCGCGTCCAGGCACCTTGAGGCCTCATCAAGCCGCCTTTCGTGGCGACAGTAACCGCCCGAATATCTCCGGTGTACTCTTGCAAAGCTTTGGCAATCAGGTGCTCGTTGTGGTGTTTGTCGGATTGATCTTCGCAATAGGAATCAGCAGTGTCAATCAGGGTGATACCCAAATCGAGGGCGCGGTGAATTACCGCAATTGCTTGCGATTCTGGCGGCCTGCCGCTTAACGACAACGGCATACCTCCCAGACCGATCGCGCTGATGTTAAAATTACTGTTGCCCAGTTTTTTTCTTTTCATTCGTTTGCCCTCGTTTGCGTGGTTGATTCAGAGTTGAACTTTCAAGGATATTTTGAAATTTTACTGTTTTTTTTAGAATATAAGTAGATAGGGCAAAAATATTTTCTCCGTCGGCTGTACTGTATTTAAACTGTATATGTTCGCTGTATATTTTAATTGGCTCTTTTCCCAGGTCAAATTTTCTTTCCCTCTACCCCTCAAACATAACAGACAATCTCTGGCCGCGCTGCAGCAAGCCCTACTTACCTAACTCGAAGCGCTGGTGTAAAAGCGGAGTGCAAATTGCCAGAAGTAGCGCGAAAACAACAACAGCCCGATCGCCAAAATTCCCGCCCCTGCGATCCAAACAATTTCACCTCTGCCCAGCATGGTTTCTGCCGGCACAGTTGTCAAGAAAGCAACCGGAACTATAAAAGTGAAGAAAAATCGATAAGCTGCGGGATAAGCTGCCATTGGAAATCTACCCGCTTCTAACAATCCTCTGAGCACTTCGGTAACGTTGTAAATCTTGACAAACCAAATGCTAGTTGCACCTAACATAAACCAGATACTGTAAAGAGTAATAGCTCCGAATAACAGCGGTATTGCTGTTAAAAAATAGTTGCCGATTGCTACTCCCAATTTGTTGGCAGCATACAGCAACAATAGCGCGCCGAAGATTAAATCTGGGACTCCCCAAGGGGAAATTGTGTTGGCAGACAGCCAAAATTGCGAACTGATAGGTTTAAGGAGTACGAAATCGAGAGTACCTTGCTGCACTCGATCGACAATACGGCTGAGGTTAGGCGCGAGAAAGGTTGACGAAAACCCCTGCAAAACCGTAAAAATCCCCAGTACAACCAAAGCTTCTTCCCATGAATAGCCCGAAAACCTGTAGCCGGTACGGTAGAACAAAAACAGTCCGAACCAACTGCCAGCAAGGTTTCCGAGGCTGCTAAGGGCTGCCAGGACAAAGTTGATCCGGTATTCGAGCTCCGCTGCGATCGCCGCAGCCCAGAACAATTTCAGTACCTGCAAATATCGTCCCATGTTTGTCGCCATTTTTTGTCCTTCAAATACTTAAATTCTCTCCTATTGTAAAGCTGGTGTGAAGCCAACTTTTGCACGAGCTGCTTATTTGACGATAACTTTAAGTTATTAATACAGCATACTTAAGTATTTTTACGTAGGAGAATGTTAAGTTAATTTACCAAAATTAAACTAAAATTACATCTTTTGGGCTGAACTCAGCTTTAAGCGTATATGATGCTTTGCCAAAAACTAAGTAAACTTCATCTTTTAACACTAAATATCGCTTTTACATTAGTAATATTAATATGTTACAATCATTAACATTATAAATCTTTGAAAAACATCTAGCCATACCCAAAACCAACACTTAGGATGGTGCTTACGTACTCGCAAGGAATACGTAACGAGCAATACGTACTAATACGTACAAAATTCTAGATACAAAAATCGGTTCGATAAATCAACTTAAGTAACAACACATAAGGAAAACAAGACATGGATGCTTTAACATTATCCAGACTGGGCGTAAAACACACCCAGAGTGCAGTAGCCGAATCGCTCAGGATTAATACAGGATTCGACGTGACAAGCCCCGTCACTTTTTACGGCATTGTGAACGAACGCTGCAACGTTAAATGCCGCCAGTGCGAGTATTGGCGGCTCAAAGAATATAAAGACGAAATGACGATCGAAGATTGGCAAAAGGCCTTGTTGAGCGTCAAAGAATTTGTCGGCGAATTTTCCATCAACTTTAGCGGCGGCGAACCTTATATTAAAAAAGGTTTTCTAGACTTGCTAGCTTTTGCAAACAAAAACGGCATTCACGCCGGCGTAACCACCAACGGTTATTGCATGACTAAGGAAAATGCTGCTAAAACTGTGGCAGCGCGTCCTTTTAACGTGAATATGTCCGTTGACGGGCCGAATGCAGAATTGCACGATTATTTGCGCGGTCAACCCGGATTGTTCGATAGACTATCCAAAGGAATCGGTTATTTGCGCGCCGAACAAGAAAAGCAAAACGTCCTGTTTCCGATCAACGTCAAACCGACGATCAACCGCCTCAACTTCCGCCACCTAGAGGAAATTGTCACCTGGGCGCAAGGAATTGGAGCCACAACGGTGAACTTCCAACCAGTCAACCGCTGGACACCAGAAACCTATTCGGAATTGTGGATTGAAGAAGCAGACAGGGAAGAATTTTCACAGGTAATTGAGCGCTTAATTGAGATGAAGAAAAACGGCGCACCAATTATGAACAGCGATGAAGTGTTGCGTTTGATGGTTCCTCACTTCCAAGAAGAAAAAGCTCCCGATTCAACTCGCCCTTGTCGCGTTGGACTACGCAATTACTGGATTGATACGCGCGGCGACGTGAAATTGTGCGACGAGTTTCCGGTGATTGGGAATGTGAAAGAGCAAAGCGCCCGCGCAATTTGGTACGGCGAAAAAGCCCAGGAAGTCCGCCGGGATACTTTGAATTGTGGCAAGCTGTGTCTGATTACTTGCGTCTCGCAAAAGACGATTTTGGACAAGGTAAAAATGGGGATGAAGTTATTGAAGAATTAATATTTCAACAGTTTTTATATTCCTCGTGTTCGTGGTAGCCGGGTTTTCGTAAGAAACCCGGTTTTTTGTTTTAAGAATTGTATTTAGGTTCGTAGTGAGGACTTTAGTCCTCAGTTTTTGAAGAGTTTTATAGAACCAAGTCGATTTTAGATTTTAGATTTTAGATTTTAGATTGAGGGAGCGATACCTCAATCTTTGTGAGAATTGCTATATATCTAATCCCGCATCAAAACATTCAAAACAAGATGGAGGCTCTGCCTCCGGATCTGCGTTACTTTCGCAGAGCCTGGTAACGAGTAAAACGAACGACTAAAACGAGTAAATGGAGGCTCTTCTTCGCCTATCTGCATTACTTTCGCAGAATTGCGGGGCGGCTGGATTTTTGGGTTTTCCAAAAAAGCCCAAAGTCACGAGTTAATAACACTCTCGTACAGCGCGGCAAATCGGCAGCAGGTGATGAGCGTGCCGATTCGTCGGAAAGTGCGACTTATGGTAAGTAATTGGACAGAATTAATTACACACTAATTTTTTGCTGATTCTTTACTAGATAAGGCTTGTAGCCCAGAATTTTGTGTAATTAATTGTGTCTTACTACTTACAAAGAGTCGATCGCGACGTTCAGCTTGTTATTTTGATATATTTAGACATCTCCCCTCGCTTTGCAACAGGCTTTTCCAGCTTGTTCTTCCGTTTCTTTGTTTAGTCTGTCTAATCTGTCTTTAGAGTGTTGACAAATTTTATAAAATGTGTATTGCAGATTAAAATTTCTATCAAACTAACTATTTACCCGATCGCGCTTGAGTCAGCTATAGTTGTATAATCCAAAATATAATATCAACTTGATATAAATGCTTGAATTATCAGCCCTTGGTCTGCTACAGCGGGAACCCTTGCACGGCTATCGGCTAAAGCAAAAACTAGAGCTGTTCATGAGCAGTTGCATCAGCGTTAACTACGGAGCGATTTACCCGCTGCTCAAGCGTTTGGAACAGCGAGGCCAGATTGCGACAATTGCCGAAGAAGCCGGAGATGCGGGCTGTCCGCGCAAAATTTACGCCATTACAGACAAAGGGCGCGAACTCTGGCGAAAAAAAATGGTCGATCACCCTCAAGAAAGTTGGGTAAACAGTGGTTCCCGTTTCCAAATCAAATTTTTCTTTTTTGGCGACTTAGAACCTGCAGAACGCCTGAAATTGTTGGAACACCGCTTGCGAGTCTGTTACATCCGACAAGACTACATCGAAAGTCTCAAAAGCGAATATCCACTCACCGACGAGTATCAACTCGCCTCTGGCGATCGCTGCAACTCAGTGCTGTCCTTAGAAATACAGTGGTTAACCGAGCAACTAGCTAAGGAGAAAAGCGATCGCGCGATTCTCCAACCCCATCAACAAAACACTTGGGAGATTCCATCTCGCTTGAGAGGGACGCTAGGGAGCAAAGATTCCGCCAAAGTCTAAGTAAGTCAAATGTTAAAAAAAAATCTAAGTGGTGCTCCATGAGTTATTCTAAATCCCCAGAATCCGTCGTTGAATCTAAATCTCTAGAATCCGCCGTTGAAGTTGAAAACCCAAAAACTGGTACACCAGAACTTCATCTAACCGATGCAGACCACTATCAACCCGAAGATTTTCCCGCCGTTGCCGATCGCCCGCGCCCAGCCAAACCGCGCTCGCGCTGGCTGCTAATTGCCGCCATCGCGATCGTCACAGGCGGAGGTTTCGGCTGGTACCTGTGGCAATCGAGTCACAATCGCCCGCCGCAACAAGCAGCAGCAGGTCAATCCCAAGGCATACCAGTCAAAATTGCAGCCCTTGAAACCAGCTCAATCCAAGATACCTCCGAATTTGTCAGCAGCCTAGAGGCAAAACGCTCAGTACAAATCAAACCCCAAACCGAAGGGCTAGTCACGGAGATTTTTGTCAAATCTGGAGACTCGATCGAAAAAGGACAAGCCATCGCCCGGATCAAAAGCGACAGCGCCCAAGCTCAGTTAAGACAATCCCAAGCCAATCTCAGCGCCGCCGAATCGAATTTAGCCGAACTCCAAGCAGGTGCCAGGCCAGAAGAAATCGCCCAAGCCCAAGCCCAAGTCGCCCAAGCTCAAGCCAACCTAGCCCAACTGCGATCGGGCAGTCGGCCCGAAGAAATTGGTCAAGCCCAAGCCCTCGTCTCCCAAGCCGAAGCCAACCTAGCCGATGCCCAAACAGGTAGCCTCCTAGAAGACATCGCCCAAGCAAAAGCCCAAGTAGAAGCAAGCACAGCCGAAACTAAGCTGGCGGTCCAGCAACTTGTCAGGTATCAAGCATTAGCCAAAGAAGGAGCAACATCCGCCAACACCCTCCAGGAATACATTCAAAAAGAAAGCACCGCCAAAGCCAATCTCCGAGAAGCTCAAAGGCGGTTGCAGCAGCGACAAAAAAACCGAGAAGCCGAAATCGATCGGCGCACAGCAGCCTTGCAACAGCAGCGGGAAGCTTTGCGGCAATCGCAAAACGGTGCGCGCCCGCAAGAAATAACCAAAGCCGAAGCAGAAGTTGCCCAAGCCAAAGCCAGATTAGCCGAGTTAGCCAACGGCACCCGCCAAGAGCAGATCGATCGAGCCGAAGCGCAAGTGGCCCAAGCAGCCGCTCAAGTGCGCGGTTTTGAAGTACAACTCCAAGAAACTGCTGTCATCGCGCCCTTCGCCGGAGTCATCGGCGACATACCAGTCAAAGTCGGCGACTACTTAAAAACAGGTGATGCGATCGCCATCTTAACAGAGAACCAACTGCTAGACTTGCGGTTATCAATTCCTTTAGAACGGATGCCCCAATTACGCCTCGGGTTGCCAGTAGAAATGCTCGACACTCAAGGAAAGGCGATCGCCAAAGGTCAAATCAGTTTTATCTCCCCCAACGTCAGCGCCAACTCCCAAACAATCTTAGCTAAAGCCACCTTTCCCAACCCCACTGGCGAACTACTAAACCTCCAATTTGTCAAAGCCAGAGTCATCTGGGATCAGAAGCCAGGAATTTTAGTTCCAGTCACAGCAGTCACTCGCTTGGGCGGGGAAACTTTTGTCTTCACAGCTCAAAAGCCAGAACAGTCAAAACCTGGAATGCCACCTTTAGTAGCGCGACAAAAACCCGTGAAACTGGGAACCATCGAAGGCAATAATTATCAAGTTATCGAAGGCTTGCAAGCCGGAGAAAAAGTTATTGTCGCAGGCATTCTCAACTTGACAGACGGCGCTCCGATCGTCATTCAAGAACCAGCAGAAGCGGAAGGAAAAAAACCACCAGTAGGAGGAAAAAATTAATCGCGGTTCGTAGTGCAGGCGCTGACTGACGCAACATCTAATCAGACTTACAGCAGATTCCAGGTAAGTGAGTTACAAAAAAATTGTTATCTGTAGGGGCGATGCCCCCGTGCTCGCCCTCCCGCTCCTAGCCCTCCGGCTTTTTTGTACTTCATAAACCTGAAATCTGCTGTAAATCCGCACTACCAACTAATTAAATATATTCGCAGCTTATACAAAAATTCAGGAAATAAACCCAACTTTTTTGGGAGAGCAATAATTTTGATAAATAGTATCAAATCTGAATCAAGATTTAGAGTATTTTCCCAATTAACAGGATTGAATAGAGGATGAATAAAATTAATCACCTTCATCCTTAAATATCTAAATCCCAATTGCAATTACCAATTACCGATTACCCATTACAAAAATAATGTTTGCAGATTTCTTTATTAAACGACCCGTCTTTGCCAGTGTCTGCGCCTTAGTGATCGTTCTAGTAGGCGCAATTAGCATTCCCACGCTGCCGATCGAACGCTTCCCCGACATCAGCCCCACCCAAATCACCGTCACAGCCAACTATAGCGGGGCTAGTGCCGAAATTGTCGAAAATGCAGTTACAAACATCCTAGAGAGGCAGATAAACGGCGTTGAAGGACTAAAATATCTAACTTCTAGCAGCAGTAACGACGGCACCAGTAGCATCACAGCCACCTTTGACGCCTCGCGCAACAAAGATATTGCCGCAGTCGATGTTCAAAATCGAGTTGCTGTCGCCCAACCGCAACTACCAGATGTCGTACAGCGCACGGGAGTGAGAGTTACAAAACAATCTAGCAGTCTCTTGCTGGCGATCGGCTTATTTACAGAAGATAAAGAATACGACACCATATTTTTAAGCAATTACGCCGACTTGTATTTAGCAGACGCGCTAAAGCGAGTAAAAGGCGTTGGCGACGTGCGAATTTTTGGAGAACGCCGCTATGCAATGCGCCTGTGGATAGACCCCAATAGATTAGCCGCCCGCAGTTTGACAATGCAAGATGTCACCAGGGCACTTAACGAACAAAACATACAAGTTGGCGCCGGGAGAGTTGGCCAAGAACCAGCTCCAGAGGGGCAAATGTATCAAATTGATTTACGGGCAAAAAGCCGCCTCCAAGAACCCGCAGAATTTGAAAACATTGTCTTAAAAACAGAGGCCAATGGCACGGTTGTTAAATTAAAAGACGTTGGTAGAGCCGAATTAGGAGCCGAAAATTACAACTCTTTTCTGAGATTTAGAGGCAATGATGCCGTAGGTTTAGGGATTTACCAACTGCCGGGAAGTAATGCTTTGAATGTTGCCAATGCAGTCAAAGCAGAAATGGAAAGACTAGCTGTTGGTTTCCCTCCCGGCTTGATACATAGAGTAGCGCTGGACACGACTTTATTTGTCCAAGAGTCGATGGCAGAAGTCATAAAAACGCTATTTGAAGCAATTCTGCTAGTGGTGATAGTAATTTTTGTTTTCTTGCAAGACTGGCGGACTACTATTATTCCCACGATCACAATTCCAATTTCTTTGATTGGAACTTTTGCTTTTATCAAAATTTTTGGATTTACGATTAACAGCTTATCTCTGTTTGGTCTAACACTAGCGACGGGGTTGGTGGTTGACGACGCTATTATTGTAGTAGAAAATATCGACCGTTTGATTCGCCAAGGTATGAGTGCCCGCCAAGCAGCTTTCGAGTCAATGCGGGAGCTTTTTAGCGCTGTGATTGCGACTTCCTTAGTGTTGATGGCAGTGTTTATACCAGTGGCATTTTTCCCCGGAACTACCGGAGCACTTTACAAACAATTTGCGCTGACAATTGCTTTTTCTGTACTGCTTTCTACCTTTATGGCTATTACCCTCACGCCCTCGCTGGCAGCTATATTGCTGCGGCGGGGGCAGAAGTATGGTGGGCCGCTGGGTTGGGTGTTCGAGCGTTTTAATAGAATGCTCGATTGGATGCAGCGGCAATATCGGGAATCCTTAATATTTCTCACAAGATTTAAAACTGCTGTCACCCTCGTATTCATCGCTTCTCTGGGATTAACCGCTTGGCTTTATCTATCAGTACCGACAGCATTTATTCCAGAGGAAGACCAGGGATATTTTCTGACAATTATTCAAGGGCCACAAGGTGTTTCGCTGCAATATACTCGGCAAGTGATGGATAAAGTTGAGCAAGAAATTCTTAAACTTCCTGAAGTTGTCGGGACTTTTTCCGTGGGCGGCTTCGGTTTTAGCGGTAGCACATCTAACCAAGGTATTATTTTTACTACGCTTAAACCCTGGAGCGAACGTCACGGAGAAAGTCAAACTGTACAAGCAATTATTGGCAGCTTGCAGGGTAAGCTTATGGCGATTCCCGAAGCTAGAATTTTCCCGGTGAATCCGCCGGCAATTCAAGGTTTAGGTCAATTTGGAGGCTTCCAATTTCAATTGCAAGACCGCAAAGGTAACAGCGGTTTAGATGCGATGGTTCAGACGATGGGTGGAATTTTGAAGCAGGCAAATCAGACACCGGGATTGCAGGCGGTATTTAGTACGTTTGCTGCGAATACGCCTCAGTTAATTGTGGAGGTTGACCGCAATCGAGCTAAGGCTTTGGATATTTCTCTCAATGATATTTTCAGTACGCTACAAACGGCTCTGGGTTCGCAGTACGTGAACGATTTCAATCTGGAGCAGCGCAATTATCGGGTGTACGTTCAGGCGGATAAACAGTTTCGCAGTAACCCTGAAGATATCGGTAAATTGTACGTCCGCTCTGGAAAGAATGAAATGATTTCTTTGAGCAATTTGGTGAAGCTAACTCCGGTGGTGGGAGCACAAACTGTTAATCACTACAATTTATATAGGTCAATTGAAATTACGGGTTCTCCGGCTCCGGGAGCGAGTTCGGGACAGGCGATTAAATCGATGGAAAAGGTCGCGGCTCAAGTTTTACCAGCAGGTTTTGCCTACGAATGGTCTGGCACTTCTTTAGAAGAAATTGAGTCGGGGGGTCAAGCTCCAATTATTTTTGGTTTGGGGCTGATTTTTGTGTTCTTGGTTTTGGCGGCTCAGTATGAGAATTATGTCGATCCTTTCATTATTTTGCTGTCGGTGCCTCTGGCGATTTTAGGTGCGCTTTTGGCTCAGTCGTTGCGGGGTTTGGCGAATGATGTTTATTGCCAGATTGGTTTGGTGATGTTGATTGGATTGGCCAGTAAAAATGCGATTTTAATCGTGGAGTTTGCTAATCAGTTGCGGGAGCGGGGGTATTCAGTTACTAAGGCAGCGGTTGAAGCGGCTCAAGAGCGTTTGCGACCGATTTTGATGACTTCTCTGTCTTTTATCTTGGGTATTGCTCCTCTGATCAACCCAGAGGGTGCGGGGGCTGCTAGCCGCCGATCGCTAGGGAATGCGATCGCGGGGGGGATGGTTGTTTCTACTTTCTTGAGTTTGTTTATAGTGCCGGTTCTGTATGTGGTGGTTGTCTCGGCTCGCGATCGCTTTAGGAAGCCCTCTCGCCCGGAAAATCCCCCCGACGATGACATAAATGTGGATGGAAAAACGACTGTCCACGATGAGGTGGAACGCGATCGGGTATCGCCATTGTAGTTTTAGAGGGATGGGTTTTTACTCATCCTGATTCTGAAAGTGAGTAATTCCTTGGTCGATAAAACCCTGGGTTACTCTTATCTTTTGGGAGATTTCAGAGTTTTTCAGCAAGCCCTAATTATAGAATGTCATCGCGAGCGTAACGGATTGAGATTGGTTCGCGCGGACGATCGCAATGACAGTTAGGTAATTAGTCATTGCAGGTATCTTTTCGCCGATCGCCCTCCACCGTGCAATAATAAAATGACTTGCACCCAAACTCTATCACAAGGGTAAACACTGACAAATTTACCGCTACATATAGCGTCTCAACTGTCAAGCTATGCAAGTTGCAAAATCAAACCGGCTGTTGCACTACACAAATTTTTCCTAATGGCTGAAGTCCCCCAAACACCCTCAGAACTTGCCGAAGCCCTCAACGGCTTTACCGATATCAACTTTCAATTGCCAGATCCCGAAGACGAACAAATACCCGACTTCGACTTTGAGAATCAGGTTGACACAGCATGGAAAGTGTGCGATCGCTTCGACTTGCAAACCGACATCTGGCGCGGACAAATTCTCCGAACAGTTAGAGACAGAGAAAAAAAAGGCGGCGAAGGACGTGGCACTGGCTTTTTGAACTGGCTCAAAGAACGAGAAATTGGCAAAAGTCAAGCCTATTCTTTGATAGAATTAGCTAATAGCGCCGATACTCTAATCCAGCAAGGAGATTTAGACCCAAATTCGATTAGAAACTTTAGCAAAAGAGCCTTTATAGAAACCGCCAAAGCATCTCCCGAAGTGCAGCAAATGGTAACAGATGCAGCCGCAAGCGGCGATCGCATTACCCGTCGCGAAGTCAAACAACTGTCCGACGAATGGATGGCCATGAACTCAGAATTATTGCCAGAAGAAGTCAAAGAAAAAGCATCTAGCGGTTCCCTTCCTTCCCGCTATCTCGCACCCTTAGTCAAAGAAATGGAGAAACTATCTCCATCTCACCAAAGCGAAATTCAAAAAGAAATAACAGAAAATCCCGACGTAGATACAGTAAAACAGCTAACTTCCGATGCCAAGAATTTATCAAAATATCTCGACGCAGCCGCCCAAGTACAAGCTCTCAACCAGTCTCATTTAGACATGGAAATGGCTTTAGAAGAATCTTTGCGAGTTGGATGTTTGGGAACCACCGCCGACGTAGTAAAACAAGCAGCACAGCTAGAACAAACAGTAGTCAAACTCTATACAATTTGGAAGCGTTTAGGGAGTTTAGCAGATAGATTGTATGTAGACACAGGAGCAAGCACACCCAATTTACGCTTACTGTTGGGATGCTTGGACAGTCTTTCGGGAGAAAAGATTGAGGTGGATTTCGGAGACGGAGAACGCTCTATTCGCTTACAAATTTTCAGCGAATAGCTAAACGTTGAAATAGGTTTGTAGTCAGGAATTTAGTTTTTCCTTATTGATGCGGAATAAAGTCCTGACTGCGAACCAAATCGGGAGCATCTCAGTTTTGCAAAAAGCAGTTTTTTTATTGTAGTACCACTCGCGAGCGGGGATGCTCGCACTATCAATGAAAAACTGAGATACTCCCACCAAATCTGCGTTAATTCATGCTTATTTCCGCTTGAAATTTCTGATTTTTTTCCAAAGATAGCGCGGACTCAAATAACGCCGATATTTAGTAACTACTTCTTTCCCCAAAATTACCACGCTCAGCCAAAAGCAAACTTCTGCCCCAACAGCTAGAATGATATTAATTGTAGTTTTTTCGGCGAGGCTCAGTGGCATAAACGGCACAATAAACAAGATTGCCACCCAGGGAACGAAAGATGCAATAAATAAAAACCAGCCCAGCTTTTGCATAGATTCACTTTGTCCGCAATGACATATTTTTTGGTAGCAAGCACTTCAATCATTGTTGAGTTTGAATCCCAACAGAGGACTTATGTTCTCACTACTAACTTAATTTTGCTCCAAACCCAAAATCAATTCTTAATTCCCGTCGCCGCAATCCCGCGAATAAACTGCCGCTGACCGGTCAAAAATAGCAACACCACCGGCACAGTCCCAATTACTACCGCCGCCATCAACAACTGCCAACTGCTAGTAAACTGTTCCTGAAACTCCGCCAAAACCAACTGCACAGTCCGCAATTCCGGCCGCGTCGTAAACACCAACGGCTTAAACAAATCGTTCCACTCCCCGATAAACGTAAACAAAAACAGCGTCACCAAAGCAGGGCGGGCCAAAGGTAACATCACCCGCCACAACACCTGCCAGCGGTTAGCCCCATCCAGCATTGCCGCTTCTTCCAATTCCACCGGAATTGTCATAAAATACTGGCGCAGCAGAAAAATCCCGAAACCGTTAGCCGCCGTCGGCAAAATCAGCGCCCCGTAAGTATTCAGCAGGTGGCCCCACTTCAAAACCATGAAAATGGGAATTACCAAAAGCTGAAACGGAATCACCAGTGTTGCCAAAACCACCAAAACTAGAGCCTGCCGCCCCCGAAACTTCAACCTGGCCAAAGCATAACCGGCCAAAGCAGAAGTCACTACCTGAAAAGCGGTAACTGCGATCGCCACTAGAGTAGAATTAACAAATGCCAACAAAAAATTCCCCCTGCGCCAAGCCTCCTGATAGTTCGCCAAAGTCAAGCCTGTGGCCTTGACACCGACACCAGATGGTGACAGCGAAACCAAAAAAACAGCAGCCAGCGGCAGCAGCACCAGCGCAGCCCCCGCCAACAAAAAAATAAAGCTCAGCACTTTCAGCGCTTGAGACCAGCCCAACGATTTACCCATAAACTTGTGAATTAACCTAAAATAATAAGCTTGTGAGGCTCTCAAACCAGATCGCCTCCCAGATTCCCACACAATCGTAAATTTTTAGTCGAAAATAGGTAAAGTGTAGTGCACGCGACCCCAAAATTTTAAGGGGTTTCCAAACATCCTACAAGGTTATATAAGGAGAAAACGTATCCATGCCACAGCTTGAGGCCAGCCCAACAATAGACTTTCAAACCGAAACTTACAAAGACGCTTACAGCCGTATCAACGCCATTGTGATTGAAGGCGAACAAGAAGCTCACGACAATTACCTGACACTGGCCGAACTGTTGGCTGACAAAAAAAGCGAATTAATTGGCTTGTCCAAGATGGAAAACCGCCACATGAAAGGCTTCCAAGCTTGCGGTCGCAATCTCAAGGTCACGCCCGATATGGCATTTGCCAAGCAATTCTTTTCTGATTTGCACAGAAATTTCCAAACAGCCGCGGCTGAGGGTCAGATTGTAACTTGCTTGCTAATTCAATCCCTAATTATCGAGTGTTTTGCGATCGCAGCCTACAACATCTACATCCCCGTCGCCGATGACTTTGCACGCAAAATCACCGAAGGCGTCGTCAAAGAAGAATACAGCCACCTCAACTTTGGGGAAGTCTGGCTGCAAGCTCACTTCGAGGAATCCAAAGCCGAACTCGAAGCCGCCAACCGTCAAAACCTGCCCATCATCTGGAAGCTGCTAAACGCTGTCGCAGACGATGCCCGCGTCTTGGGAATGGAAAAAGACGCTTTAATCGAAGACTTTATGATTGCCTACGGCGAAGCCCTAGGCAACATTGGTTTTAACAACCGCGACATCATGCGGATGTCAGCACAAGGCCTCGCAGCCTAATTAATTGGGAAATAAGGAATGGGAAAAAATTAAAACTTAAAAATGATATCCCTCATTTTTAAGGGAAAAATTGATATTTTTCTTCTTTCTTCTTCCTTCTTCCTTCTTCCTAATGACGGCAGAACTGATGGGTAATCGGTAATCAATGATGGGTGATCGGGAATTCTATCCGTTACATCCGTTAAATCCGCTACACAATCGGCTGCCGAACTTCCTTCTTCTTCAATCTTCCTTCATTTGACAACTTAATGTTTGGTCTAATCGGTCACTTAACCAGCTTAGAACACGCCCAATCAGTAGCTAACGAGCTGGGCTATCCAGAATATGCCGATCAAGGTCTCGATTTTTGGTGCAGCGCACCGCCCCAAATAGTTGACAATATCACTGTCACTAGCATTACCGGGCAAAAAATAGAAGGCCGCTATGTGGAGTCCTGTTTTCTGCCGGAAATGCTAGCCACGCGCCGGATTAAAGCAGCCACTCGCAAAATTCTTAATGCGATGGCACACGCTCAAAAAAATGGGATTAATATCACTGCATTAGGCGGATTTTCTTCGATAATTTTTGAGACTTTCAACTTGCAGCAAATTAAGCAAATTCGCAATCTCAAGTTGGAATTCGAGCGCTTCACCACTGGTAACACCCACACGGCTTACATCCTGTGCCGGCAAGTAGAACAAGCTGCCCCAAAATTGGGGATTGAACTTTCAAAAGCTACTGTAGCGGTTTGTGGGGCTACAGGTGATATTGGCAGTGCTGTCTGTCGCTGGCTCAATGTTAAAACAAATGTAGCAGAATTGTTGCTAATTGCCCGCGACAAAGAACGCTTGCAAGATTTGCAATCGGAATTGGGGCGAGGCAAAATCATGAAGTTGGAAGAAGCCCTGCCACAAGCGGATATTGTAGTGTGGGTCGCCAGTATGCCAAAGGGAGTAGAAATTGACCCGACAACTTTGAAGCAACCCTGTTTGTTGATTGACGGTGGCTATCCGAAAAATTTGGCAACTCAGGTTCAGCATCCCGAAGTTTTTGTGCTCAATGGCGGGATTGTGGAGCATTCCCTCGATATTGAGTGGAAAATCATGAAGATTGTCAATATGGATGTGCCGGGCCGACAGTTGTTTGCCTGTTTTGCCGAATCCATGCTGCTGGAATTTGAAAAATTGTATACCAATTTTTCTTGGGGACGGAATCAAATTACAGTGGAAAAGATGGAGCAAATTGGCGAGATGTCCGTTAAACACGGTTTCCGACCTTTGATGTCATTCTGATGTGATTTGTTGCGGTTATTGGTTATTGAGGAAAGTTTTTCTGAGAATAAGCAGTAACTTTTTTTGATACAGCTAACAGTTCATTAACAACGGATATATAGCAGTTAGAGCGAAAGATGAGGTGTTGACCGATCGATCTCTCATCGAGAGTCAGAACTGCTATATGTCACCTCGGAAGTTCTCCCCGCAGTTTTTGAGAGTCATGACTGCGATCATGTTTTTGCTAAGTTCATCAGGAATGTCCAAAGCTTCGGACAGTTCAACTAGACAGCAGGAGTCGGGCCCTCTAACTGTACTCCGTTGAGTGCCGGGAGGAATGCGCGTGAGGCCTGACTGCCGAACAAATCTTTGATTCCTCTTGCAATATTAGTTTTCACGAGATACGATAACACCAGAGTTTGTGAATGTAATGTCCCAAGTAATCACCGCCAAGCTAAAACTAAACCTGACTGCCGAGCAAAAAGCTTTAGTATCTCAGACTACTTTAGCCTACCGAGATGCCTTGAATTACACTTCACAAGTTGCTTTTGACGCAGGCAAAACCAGCAATGGTGCTAAGCTACAAAAAGCCGTCTACAACGAATTGCGGGTGAGATTTGGACTTGGAGCCCAAATGGCTTGCAACGTACCCAGACAAGTTTCTGGAACTTACAAAACCCTGTGGACTAAGGTAAAACAATCTAACGATGCTATCGCTTCATGCTACACCAAGAGACGATATAAAGGGTTAGACAAAGCCCCTAAATACATCTCTCGAACTTGCACCCTAAATTATCAGCGCGACTACTCTTTTAAAACCGAAAGGCGAGTAAGTATCATCACTCTCCAAGGTCGAATAGTAGTTTTGTATGATGGCTACAACAAGCATTTAGACTTAATTGCCAATGGCGCAAGGATTGGAGCAGCTAAAATTGTCTATCAGCGTTCCTCCAAAATATATTACCTGATGGTAAGTATTGAAGTAGAAACACCTGAAATTAACCCACTGAAAATAACTAGAATTTCTGGTGTTGACGTGGGTATGCGCTACTTAGCGGTAGAAACAGACTTACAAAATAAGTCTAAATTCTACTCAGGGAAGAATGCTAGACATCAAGCTAACCGCTACCATAAAGCACGGATGACTTTTCAGCGTAAAGGCACTCGTTCAGCGAAGCGAAGATTAATCGCTTTGTCTGGGAGAGAGAGACGGTTTATCGCTGATGTAAACCACCAAGTAAGCAAGGATATTGCAACACCTAACACCCTGATTGGACTAGAAAACCTCACCGGAATCCGGGACAGGACTAAAACTAGATCTGGCAACAAGGCAAGCAAGAAGAGACGTAAAGCTAATCGAAACAAAGCTAAATGGTCTTATGCCGAATTGCACGGGTATATCGACTACAAAGCCGATCTAAATGGTTCGTTAGCAACGAAAGTTCCGGCTCATTACACGTCGAAAAGTTGTCCTAAATGCGGGCACACTTCGGATGCTAATAGACCAAACAAAGGACTATTGTTTCGATGCGAATGTTGTAGTCATGAGCTTCATGCTGATTTGATTGGTGCGCGAAATATTGCAATGAGAGCGTTGCTTGTCCGGCAAGACTGGATGAGTACGGGGAGTTTGTCAGCATCCCCTGATGTGTCGGGCCGTGAAACTAAAGCTGAGATTCTTTCTAGATTCTCGGAATTGCGGTGGAGTCCAGATACAAGCCCACACCATAGAGGTACTCCGCTTGGTGATGGGTAGTTGACCATAATTTAGTTTTTTGTTGCTGTGGCGGGCATAGGGGCGTGGGTAGTGGCGCCGGTAAACTCAGGGATCTAACAAAAACAGTGTAGCAAAAAACGAGGCTGGAGCCTCTGGCTTTTAACTCTTGTCAACGAGCCAAGCATAATTAAAAATTCAAAACTTCCCAAGAACACTCTTTTTCAGCAACGCCTGACAGGGTAGGATCGGGAAACAGTCGATCAACTAAACCTTAAAACCCTATAAAAATTATCAGCGTGCCAAACCCAGACCGCAAACCACTACTCCTAGATTTTGAAAAGCCGCTGGCCGAACTCGAAGCCCGAATTCACCAGATTCGGCAACTCGCCGAAGAAAACAGTGTCGATGTCACCGACGAAATTCGCAAACTCGAAGCTCGTTCCACCCAACTGCGGCAAGAAATTTTCAGCAGCTTGTCCCCCATGCAGCGGCTACAACTGGCCCGTCACCCCCGCCGCCCCAGTACCCTCGATTACATTCAGGCAATTAGCGACGAGTGGATCGAGCTGCACGGCGATCGACGCGGCGGAGACGACCCGGCCCTAGTCGGCGGAATTGCCCGCATAGACGGGTGTCCTACAGTCATCATCGGCCATCAAAAAGGGCGCGACACCAAGGACAATATCGCCCGCAACTTCGGGATGGCAGCGCCGGGGGGCTACCGCAAAGCCTTGCGGTTGATGGAACACGCCGATCGCTTCTCCATGCCAATTTTCACCTTTATCGACACTCCCGGAGCTTGGGCGGGCTTAGAAGCTGAACAGCTAGGACAGGGAGAGGCGATCGCCTGCAACCTCCGAGAAATGTTTCGCCTCGACGTTCCGATTATATGTACCGTCATCGGCGAAGGAGGTTCCGGCGGTGCATTAGGTATCGGTGTTGGCGAGCGGCTGTTGATGATGGAACATTCTGTTTATACCGTCGCCACCCCGGAAGCTTGCGCCGCCATCCTCTGGAAAGACTCTGGCAAAGCCAACTTAGCAGCAGAAGCCCTAAAAATCACTTCCTGGGACTTAAAAAACCTCGGCGTTCTCGATCAGATAGTACCCGAACCGATTGGTGGCGCTCACTCGAATCCCCTAAAAGCTGCGTCGGCGCTCAAACAAGCTTTGTTGGAAAACTTAGCAGAACTGGCACAGCTTACTGGCAAGCAGCGGCGGGATCTCAGGTATCAAAAGTTTCGTGATATCGGTGTATTCAATGAAATTGCTGCTTGAGCCGATCGATTCAGATTTATAAGACACAAACAATAATTCTTGTGGAGCAGGATCTTTGAGCCTGCTCTTTACAGGCTTTGAGAAGATTCGTTTATTAGTCACGAGTTTAAAATTTCTTAACTTCCAGTGAGTAATATCATCTCCGGTCGATTATCACCATAACACAAATGGATCGCGCGTGCTCTGAGTCAATCCACCGGACACGACATCAAAACTCACTACGATCTGCAAATCAGTCAGCAGTGTTATAATTTCTCAGGTGACACCGGCTTAACAGTTCTTAATGTCGATCTCATAATTAACTGTTATCACCCGCAGCCGACATTTGTCTGATTTGCCAAAGAAGGCTGTAACCCTCGAAAGAGAGTTGCCGAGGGAAAGTATCAGGAAATTTAATGAACGATCGAACAACAAAGCAGGCTCTGATTACCGGAGCCAGCAGCGGTATTGGCAAAGCGACGGCCCTGGCGTTCGCCGCCGAGGGCATCAATCTGGCCTTAGTTAGCCGAGAGTCAGAAAAATTAGAAGCCGTTGCCGCAGCGGCCAGAGAAGTCGGAGTGAAAGCAGAAGCTTATCCCTTAGACTTGGCAAAAATTGAACAAGTGCAAAGCGGCATCAGCGCGATCGCATCTCAATTCGGGCCCGTAGATATCCTGGTCAACAGCGCTGGCATGGGCTACACCGGCTCCTTGACGGAAACCTCCCTAGCCGACTGGCAGAGCGTTCTCGACCTCAATCTGACTAGCGTTTGGCAGTGCATTCTCGGAGTTGTGCCGTCCATGCGCGATCGCGGATCGGGAATCATCATCAACGTTTCCTCGATCGCCGGCAGCCAAACTTTCCCCAACTGGGGGCCCTACTCCGTCAGCAAATTCGGTCTCATGGCTTTGTCCAAGACTTTAGCCGCCGAAGAACGGGATCGGGGAATTCGCGTCACAGTCGTATGTCCCGGTTCTGTCAACACTCCCATGTGGGACACAAACACCGTGCAAGCGGACTTCGATCGCACTGCCATGCTAACCCCTGAAATCGTCGCGCAATCAATTCTGCACGCAGTTCAGTTGCCGGCAAGTGCAGTAATTGAAGAAATCACGATCATGTCCAACGCAGGAGTTTTGTGAACTTGAGATTTTAGACTGCTGAATTGCGATCGAATTCAACAATCTTTAAATCGATAGCTCTATCCCCCAATCGAAAATCGATAGCTCGATCGCAATCGAAAATCAAAAATCGAAAATCGATAGCTTTATCACAATTGAAAATCGATAGCTCGATCGCAATCGACAATCGAAAATCAAAAATAGCTCGTTCCTCACACGAAATTATTATGACAATTGCATCGAACAACGGTTCAAATACCTCGAACTCAATCTCGACAGACAGCATGAAACCTTCAGAAACCACAGACTACAAGACCCCGCGCATCACCACTAGACCCGATCGCAATTCTTCCAACGGTCAAGAGTCTAACGTACCCGTACCTTCAGAAGTAGGTATGGATGAAATGATGGAAGCCGTTCGGACGATGCTGCTGGGAATAGGAGAAGACCCCGAACGGGAAGGATTGCTCAAAACCCCGAAGCGGGTAGCAGAAGCAATGCAGTTTCTCACCAGCGGTTACAGCCAATCCCTCGAAGAACTTCTCAACGGCGCTATCTTTGACGAAGGTCATAACGAAATGGTACTGGTGCGAGACATCAGCGCCTTTAGTATGTGCGAACACCATATGCTGCCATTTATGGGTCGAGTTCACGTCGCTTACATTCCCAATCAAAAAGTAGTGGGACTGAGCAAATTAGCCAGAATTGTCGAGATGTACAGCCGTCGGTTGCAGGTGCAAGAACGTTTGACGCGCCAAATTGCCGAAGCAGTTCAGACAATATTGGAACCGAGGGGAGTCGCCGTAGTTATGGAAGCCAGCCATATGTGCATGACAATGCGGGGCGTACAAAAACCCGGTGCTTGGACGGTTACGAGTGCCATGTTGGGCGTGTTTCAAGATGAACAAAAAACTCGCGAAGAATTCTTGAATTTAATCCGCCACCAACCGGCATTCTTTTAGTCATCAGTCATTAGTCTGTGGGCTTTGGGTGCTTGACTGTTGACTGTTTTGGGATAGTTGGCAGGCCAATTCTAGTTACCCAGCCCAAAAATAGGTATAAGCCCCCAATACGAGCGTCAGGGTCGATTCCCAACTTTTAGACCAAAGTGCAAGCTCCCAGATTCACGGCGCTGCAAGTAAATCTAAAATCTAAAATCTAAAATCTAAAATCTAAAATCGACTGACGATCGCCCGTTCTGCCCATAAAATAGACGAGTGACCTATGGCTTTTGACTAAATGAATCCTATTAAATTCGGAACCGATGGCTGGCGCGGCATTATAGCCGACGATTTTACCTTCGATCGCGTAGCATTAGTAGCTCCCCTAGCAGCACAAGTTCTCGCACAAACCAGTGGCAATCATGCCAGCAGCGGTACCGTAATTGTCGGTTACGACCGCCGTTTTTTGGCGGAAGATTTTGCCCAAAACGCGGCTGAGGCAGTCCAAAACGCCGGATTTGACGTGCTGCTGAGCGAATCCTACGCTCCCACTCCGGCTTTCAGTTTAGCAGCCAAACAATTAAATGCTTTAGGTGCGATCGTCCTGACAGCCAGCCACAATCCCGGCACATATTTAGGGTTAAAAGTCAAGGGCGGATTTGGAGGTTCAGTTTCGCCCGAAGTGACGCAACAGATAGAAGCAAAACTCGAAACTCCGGCCGCACTTTCAGCAACTCCCGGAAAATTGGAGAATTTCAATCCTTGGCCGGCTTACTGCAAAACCTTGCGGGAAATGGTGGATATTGAGGCGATTAAAGATGCGATCGCATCCGGGAAAATTACAGTATTTGTAGATGTAATGCACGGCGCTGCTGCAGGAGGATTATCTCAAATATTAGAAGAAACAGTGCAAGAAATCAACAGCGATCGCGATCCGCTGTTTGGCGGCGGCGCACCAGAACCATTACCGCGCTACCTGTCGAAATTGTTCCGCGTGATGCGTACCCATCAGCGCCAAAATTCCGGTTTGTCGGTTGGATTTGTATTTGATGGAGATAGCGATCGAATTGCAGCCGTTGACTCTAGCGGCAACTTTCTCAGTTCGCAAATCCTAGTTCCCATATTAATCGAACACCTAGCTTCACGGCGCGGGTTAACCGGAGAAGTCATCAAAACCGTCAGCGGTTCCGACATCATTCCCAAAATTGCCGAACTTTACGGCTTACCATTATTTGAAACGCCGATCGGTTACAAGTATATAGCCGATCGAATGTTAACCACCAAAGTCCTAGTAGGTGGCGAAGAATCAGGAGGAATCGGCTACGGAACCCACATACCCGAAAGAGACGCTTTGCTGTCAGCCCTGTACTTATTAGAAGCAGTCGTCAAATCCGGGGAAGACTTAAGCGAAATTTATAGCCGACTGCAAACAGAAACAGAGTTTACCTCAGCCTACGACAGAATTGACCTGCACCTAGCAAACATGGAAGAAAGAGCGCGCTTGCTGGATTTGCTGCAAAACCAACCATTAACAGAAATCGCCGGCAAAACAGTAGTAGAATGCAACAAAGTAGACGGATACAAATTCCGCTTAGCTGACGGAAGCTGGCTGTTAATTCGGTTTAGCGGCACAGAACCAGTATTGCGGTTGTATTCAGAAGCAGCCACATTGAAAGAAGTGATGCAAAACTTAAATTGGGCGAAAGCTTGGGCGCAGAATTAATCGGATGAAAACAACCGCAGATGAACGCAAATGGATTGATATTAAACCTCTCCTTCTCTGCGTTCTCTGCGGCCTCTGCGGTAAAAAAATCCACAAAATTGGGAAATCTCTCTTCCTTCGCATCTTCGCGGTTCGTAAAAAATCCATCCGTAAATTTTAACAGAAATAATGACTAATAATAAATTGCTAGTTGTAGCTACGGGCAATCCGGGTAAACTCAAAGAAATGCAGCTTTATCTTCAGGATTTGGGGTGGGAATTGCGCCTAAAACCGGAAGAATTGGAAATTGAGGAAACTGGGGAAACATTTATTGCTAATGCTTGTTTAAAAGCTTCTGAAATAGCCAAAGCTACAGGCGAATGGTCGATCGCCGATGATTCTGGTTTAATGGTAGATGCACTCGACGGTAAACCTGGGATTTATTCCGCGCGCTACGGTTCAAGCGATGCTGACAGAATATCTCGGCTGCTGAAAGAATTGGGAAACGAAGCAAACCGGGAAGCACAATTTGTTTGCGCGATCGCGATCGCCCGTCCCGACGGTACAATTGCCCTGCAAGTAGAAGGAATTTGCCCAGGTGAAATCCTGCACAGTCCTCGCGGTACCGGAGGTTTCGGATATGACCCGATTTTCTACGTGCGGGCACAGCAGCAGACTTTTGCAGAAATGACAACGGATATCAAGCGATCGCACTCTCACCGCGGCAAAGCATTCGAGGCCCTAATACCACAAATGGAGTCATTAGTCATTAGTCATTAGTTATTAGTCATTAGTTATTGGTTATTTGTGATTAGTACCAATTATCCAATGCCCAATGCTATAATGCCCAATGCCCAATGCCCAATGCCCCATTCCCCAGTATCCTAGATTGCCTCCAGGTTCTTTTCTCCAGTCCGAATTCGGATAATTTGTTCTACCGGAGAGATGAAAATCTTGCCGTCGCCAATCTCGCCGGTGCGGGAAGCAGCGATAATTTTATCAACCACCATATCAACCTGATCGTTTTCCACAACAATCTCGACCTTGAGCTTTTGCAAGAACTCAACGGTGTACTCAGAACCGCGATAGCGTTCAGTCATGCCCTTTTGACGGCCAAAACCTCTAACTTCAGAAACAGTCATCCCCACAATGCCGGCATTGACGAGTGCGATTTTCACTTCGTCTAGTTTAAAAGGGCGAATAATAGCTTCAACTTTTTTCAATTTTTTCACTCCTAACACTTAGTACCTTCGTTATATTACTTAACTGGCGTGACATCTTTTAATATCACTGATAAGATTAAGTATTTTGTAAAATATACTACCGTATGTTGTACTCGCGATGAAATGCAGGCCAATATTTAATCACATTGTCTGAATTTTCCGGCGCGGGTAATGGCTGTG
Source organism: Microcoleus sp. B4-D4 (assembly GCF_036705185.1). Classification (NCBI taxonomy): domain Bacteria; kingdom Bacillati; phylum Cyanobacteriota; class Cyanophyceae; order Oscillatoriales; family Microcoleaceae; genus Microcoleus; species Microcoleus sp. B4-D4. The sequence continues at coordinate 30,134 of NZ_JAUBTX010000026.1, forward strand.
GTCGATCGCGCTAGAGAAAAAAAGAACGCAGCCTTCCCCCGCCGATCTGCTAAAACAGAAAAAGAACGCAGGAGACAGGAGTTTTCATCCGTTTCGAGTTTGTTGTGTCAGGTTTGCAGGTATTGCTGAAAATTATCATTGCTACAAGCGGTCAGTTAAACTATTCCTATGCACCCAGCCAGCCCTCCCCCTGACCGCAGCGGGCTTGATGCCCTACTGAGAAATCGCCCCTTCCTCGCCTTGTGGACGGGCCAGTTGTTGGCCCAAGTGGCGGATAAAATCTTTTACGTATTGCTGATTATTCTGCTGAAAACCGGCGATTACCGACCCTGGCCTGTTTCTTGGCAGTATTCGGAAAATTCAATGCTGTCAGCGGTGATGATCGCCTACACGCTGCCGGCGATCTTCTTTGGTTCCGCGGCCGGTATTGTGGTAGACCGCTTTTCCAAAAAGCAAATGCTGATAGGCTGTAACGCGATCCGAGCCGTGTTGATTGTAGCTTTGCCGTTTTTGCCCAAAACTTTTGTCGTGTTGTTGGCGATTACGTTTTTGGTCTCTACTGTAACGCAATTTTTTGCTCCAGCAGAGGCCGCGGCAATCCCCCTGGCCGTCGGGCGAGAGGGACTGATGTCGGCAAATGCTCTGTTCGCCTCGTCCACAATGGGCGGAATTATTGTCGGGATGACGATCGGCGAACCGCTGTTTAGTTGGGTCAAACACAGCTTCGGGCCAGCTTATCAAGAGTTTTTGTTGGGTGGGTTGTACCTGATATCCGCAGGTTTGATCTATGCCATGCACATCAAAGAAAATCATGGCGGTAGCGGTGCCAAAAATGTCCATCCTTGGCAAGACCTTAAGGAAGGTTTGCGCTATTTGAAGCACAACCACCTGGTTAGCAACGCGATGGTGCAGTTGACGATTTTGTATTCGGTGTTTGCGGCGCTGCAAGTTCTGGCGATCGCACTTTCGGGCAAAATTGGTCTTAAAGAAACTCAATTCGGCTTTTTGCTGGCGGCGGCTGGTGTCGGAATGGTCTTCGGCGCGGCTTTTTTGGGTCACTGGGGCGATCGAATGCAGCAAAAACCTTTGCCGTTACTTGGTTTCTTGATGATGGGTTTTGTGTTGGCAATGTTTGCCTTTACCAGACAGTTGTGGCTGGGATTTAGTTTGAGTGCTCTGTTCGGTTTTGGCGCTTCTTTAATTAACGGCCCGATGCAAGCTTTGATTCAAGAGAAAACTCCAGAATCTATGCGGGGAAAAGTCTTTGGCTTGGAGAACAATGCGATTAACATTGCCCTCAGCTTGCCTTTAGCAGTGACCGGCCCGCTGACGGATGCTGTGAGCAAAGTAGTGGGATCGGATGACTTGGGTTTGCGGATCGTGCTGCTGAGTTTGGGCTTTTTGGTCTCGGTGATGGGCATGGCAGCTTGGCACCACACTCGCAAAGTCTTAAAGGATGCTCTGTGAACTTTGGCAAGAAGAAGGAAGATGGAAGATGGAAGAAGGAAGAAGGAAGAAGGAAGAGGGAAGTTCGGCAACGAGCAATGTACGGGATGTAACGGATGTAACGGATGTAAGTCCGTCGGAAGAGGGAAGAGGGAAGAAGGAAGAGGGGAGAAGGAAGAAGGAAGATGGCTTTCTTTTCGCGATCGATCTCTAACATATAGCGGTTATCAAGCGTGGTGAGGTATGCCCAATGCCCAATGCCCTGTTTGGCCAATGCCCAATGCCCAATGCCCAATGCCCAATGCCCAATGCCCAATGCCCAATGCCCAATGCCCTATAGCGTCATATCGCGGTAAACCGGCATAGAAACGGCGATTTCTTCTATTTCTTTTCTTCCTCTGCTGTTCCACAATGTCTCGATCGCACACCGCCCCAGCGCGAAACTTTTTGTAAAATATCCGCCGGTGAACTACCAGAGTTCGATCGTAGAGATTAAAGTAGTATCAAAGCTTTCATTAAAATTCATAATTAGTTGGAGGTAAAAAAATCAGTGCAATTAAAAACTAAAGTAGCCGTCAGGCGTGCAACGGGTGGATTTGCTTTAATCGATAGCTTGATCCGCCACGGTGTCAAGCATATTTTCGGTTATCCCGGCGGTGCAATTTTGCCGCTTTACGACGAACTATACCGGGCTGAAGAAACAGGCGCGATCAAACACATTCTAGTGCGGCACGAACAAGGTGCTGCCCACGCCGCCGACGGTTACGCCCGCGCTACCGGACAAGTTGGGGTTTGTTTCGCGACTTCCGGGCCAGGCGCAACTAACTTGGTGACGGGGATTGCGACGGCCCACATGGATTCTATCCCGATGGTAATTGTGACGGGTCAAGTTCCCCGTCCGGCGATCGGCACTGATGCGTTTCAGGAAACTGATATTTACGGCATTACTCTGCCCATTGTCAAGCATTCCTATGTAGTGCGCGACCCGAGAGACATGGCCCGAATTGTGGCTGAAGCTTTCCACATCGCGAGTACCGGGCGGCCGGGGCCGGTGTTGATTGATGTGCCCAAGGATGTCGGTTTAGAAGAGTTTGAGTATCTGCCGGTGGAACCCGGATCTGTGAGAATTCCTGGCTATCGTCCGACAGTCAAGGGAAATCCCCGGCAAATTAATCAAGCAATCCATTTGCTGAAGGAAGCGAAGCGTCCTTTGCTTTATGTGGGCGGCGGGGCGATCGCAGCCGGGGCCCACGAAGAAATTAAGGAACTCGCCGAGATGTTCCAATTACCTGTCACGACAACGCTGATGGGCAAAGGCGCTTTTGACGAAAAACATCCTTTGTCGGTGAAAATGCTGGGGATGCACGGCACTGCTTACGCTAATTTTGCCGTTACCGAGTGCGATTTGCTGATTGCTGTCGGAGCTCGGTTTGACGATCGGGTGACGGGCAAATTAGACGAGTTTGCCGCCAGGGCGAAGGTGATCCACATCGATATCGATCCGGCGGAAGTAGGTAAAAATCGCGGCCCCGAGGTGCCGATTGTCGGAGATGTCCGGCAAGTTTTGATGGATTTGCTGCGCCGCTGTCGGGAAACTGGTGTTTCGGGAACTGCCGGAAAAACTGCGGAATGGCTGCACAGGATCGATCGCTGGAAACAGGACTATCCGTTAGTTGTGCCTCACTACCCCGACATTTTGTCTCCGCAAGAGGTGATTTGGGAATTGGCTACTCAAGCGCCGGATGCTTACTACACGACGGATGTCGGTCAACATCAAATGTGGTCGGCTCAATTCTTAAACAACGGGCCGCGTCGCTGGATTTCCAGCGCTGGTTTGGGAACGATGGGTTTTGGGCTGCCGGCGGCGATGGGCGCGAAAATGGCGCTACCCAACGAGCAAGTCATTTGTATTGCTGGCGACGCTAGCATACAAATGAATATTCAAGAGTTGGGAACCTTAGCACAATACGGCATTAATGTCAAGATTGTGATTGTAAATAACGGCTGGCAGGGCATGGTGCGGCAGTGGCAGCAGGCTTTCTACGGCGAGCGTTATTCGTCGTCGAACATGACTGTGGGGATGCCGGATTTTGCGATGCTGGCTGAGGCTTACGGCGTGAAGGGGATGCAGGTTTCGCGGCCGGATGAGTTGGAGGGTGCGATCGCCCAAATGCTCGCTCACGACGGCCCTGTGCTGATGAACGTCAAGGTGACGCGGGACGAAAACTGCTATCCGATGGTTGTTCCGGGCAAAAGTAACGCTCAAATGGTTGGTTTGCCGGAACGCAGCACGTTGCCATCTGCAGAGTTGATTTATTGTCCGAGTTGCGGCGCGAAGAATGTTTCGAGCAATAAATTTTGTCCTGAGTGCGGGACAAAAGTTTAAGTAGTTTTGAGTGGGGACTTAGGCATTGCTTATTAGTCTCAACTTAAGGTCAAACGTACTCACAGACTGCTGTTTATTGCTAAGGCCAGATCCCCCCTAACCCCCCTTAATAAGGGGGGGACAAGATTACGATAGAAGTCCCCCTTTTTAAGGGGGATTTAGGGGGATCTGGCCTCGGATAAAAGCGAGAGATACAAAGGTTTTGGGGTTAAGTTGACACATATCGGCAATGCCGTGTCCTTACCGGGATCTGCTGTTTCACATTTAAAACCATCTGGGCTGGCATCCCATCGAAAGCTTTAATCTATAATGTATAAGCATATTTTATGAGCCAGTGTCTAAACCCTGATTGCCTATTGCAAAACCCGTCTGGCTCTACAAACTTCTGTCACGAATGTGGGAATAAACTGCTATTGGGCGATCGCTACCGATCGCAAAAAATCATTGGACAAGGAGGCTTTGGGCGCACTTTTCTAGCTGTTGATGAGTATAAACCATCAAAACCTCCCTGTGTTATTAAACAATTCTACCCCCAAGTTCAAGGCACTTCTAGTATCCAGAAAGCTGCTGAGTTATTTGAGCTTGAAGCAGTCCGCCTTGAACAGTTGGGCAAACACTCTCAAATTCCCGAATTATTAGCATATTTTAGTCAAGATGAACGGCAGTATTTAGTCCAAGAATTCATCGACGGTGAAAATTTAGCCCAAACACTAAAATCTCAGGGATATTTTAGCGAAACGCAAATTCGCAATTTGCTTAATAATTTACTGCCAGTATTCGAGTTCATTCACTCTCGCCAAGTTATTCACCGAGATATCAAGCCCGAAAATATTATTCTGATGTCAAATGGGCAACTGGTTATCGTTGACTTTGGAGCGGCGAAATATGCGACACAAACGGCTCTAGCGGTAACGGGAACGAGGATCGGGACGGCTGGATATACGGCACCAGAACAAGCCAACGGTAAACCGATTCATGCGAGTGATATTTATAGTCTGGGTGTGACTTGTCTGTGTCTGTTAACTCAGGTTGAACCGATTGATTTATTCGATGATAGCGAGTTTGATTGGGTGTGGCGAGAACACTTAAAAACATCTGTCAGCTCGGAACTGGGTCAGATTTTAGATAAAATGATCCAACCTGCTATTAAAAAACGTTATCAATCTGCTACTGAAATTTTGCAGGCTCTTGGTACTCAATCACCTCAATTATCAGCTCAAACACCTCCTCCGCCACCAGACTCGCTGAAATCAGCGCAGGGTGTTGACTATACTCGTCTGCGGGATTTATTAGCAGCAGGGAAGTGGAAAGAGGCGGATCAGGAAACACTCAACGTGATGTTGAAAGCTGCTAGACGGGAGAAGGAAGGTTATTTTAATAAGGAATCAATTGATAATTTTCCTTGCGATGATTTACGGACGATCGACAAATTGTGGGTAAAATACAGTCAGGGTCGTTTTGGCTTTAGCATCCAGAAAAAAATCTGGTTGGAAGTTGGTGGTAAAGTTGATTGGGAGACTGAATGCAAGCTAGGCGATCGTGTCGGTTGGCGAAAAGGAGGCAGTTGGTTGGACACAAAGAACCTAACCTATAATAAACAAGCACCTGTGGGCCACCTCCCTAGGGAACTGTGTGGGTGGTGGGGTGGGTTCCGGGGTTTAGGTGTGAAGTGGCGTTATGGTTCTTCTCTCGCATCGAGAACTGTAAGCTGTAAGCTGTAATCTATAGCGATTTCAGCCCTTTGTTAAGTCTTTTTTTGAGAACCTTTTTCTACCAAGTTATCTGCTTTTCGTCATTGCATTACCTGTTACTTACATTAATAATAACTGCCAATAAAAGTCAGAGATATCATTAAACAACTAGAGGCAGGATGCAAATAAACTTTGTGGTTTCGTCAAATATAGGAAAATTCGCTGGAGTGGCAAATGAATCTTTATTTGGGAATAGATTTAGGCACCACGGGCGCGCGATCGACAATCATTGACTCCCAGGGTACAATCCATTGTGAGACTGAATATACTTTTGCTAACGATCGACAGTCGGAATTACCCTCGGTGTGGCAAAATGCACTCTCGGCTGTAATTGAGCAAATTCCCGCAACAATCCGCAATCGGGTAAGGGCGATCGCCCTTGACGGCACATCCTCTACAGTCATGCTGTGCGATACTGACGGTATACCCGTATGCGAACCTATTTTATACAACGATGCGCGCGGTGCAGCCGTTACAGAGACGTTGCGGGCGATCGCCCCGGATAACCACACAGTATTAAGCGCTACATCCAGTCTGGCAAAACTCCTCTGGTGGCAAGAGGGCGGGCACGGGGGCACCGCCCCTACAGTTTTCCTGCATCAAGCTGATTGGCTGGCATTTTTGCTGCACGGAAAATTAGGAATTAGCGACTATCACAATGCTTTAAAACTCGGTTTCGATGTTGATACTTTGTGCTATCCCGATTGGCTGATAGAGGGAATTGCCGGCGCTACAACGCCTAAATTGCCGCAGGTTGTCGCACCGGGCACGCCTGTGGGGGAAGTGAGAGATGAAGTGAGGAGTCGCTTCGGATTTCCCCGCGATTGTACAGTTTGTGCCGGTACAACCGATAGCATTGCAGCATTTTTAGCAAGCGGTGTCAATTCACCGGGGGAAGCAGTAACTTCTCTCGGTTCTACTTTAGCCGTCAAACTGTTAAGTCATACCCGCGTCGATGATTCGAGATACGGGATTTACAGTCACAAATTAGGCGATTTGTGGTTAGTTGGAGGTGCTTCTAATACCGGAGGTGCGGTGCTGCGACACTTTTTTACTGATGCTGAGTTAGCTACTTATAGCACAAAAATTAATCCTGAACAAGAGAGTTTGCTGGATTATTACCCATTGTTGAAAAAGGGCGATCGCTTTCCAATTAATGACCCGAATTTAGCGCCCAGACTCGAACCGCGTCCCGCTGATTCTGTGGAATTTCTGCACGGTTTGCTAGAAAGTATCGCGCGGATTGAAGCGCGGGGATATCAATTATTGCAAGAATTGGGTGCAACTCCTTTGACAAAAGTTTATACTGCTGGCGGCGGGGCAAAAAATTCGGTTTGGAGTGCGATTAGACAGCGTTATTTGAAAGTGGCTGTTGAAACGCCGGTTCAGACTGCGGCTGCTTATGGAACGGCGTTATTGGCGATGCGAAGTGCGATGGATTTGAGATTGGAGGATTGAAGAAAGCGACCTCACGGATCGATATGGATGCTGGGAATTTGGATGCTTTTAGTTAGGCTTAAATGTGGTAATTGGGATTGCGATCGTTCTTGATTCAAACTCAAATGGGAAGAAGAAAATATTCGCTATATTGTGTTAAGAATCTAAAACTTAATAACTTAAACACCTCCTACAGTCCTCTCTTCTGTAAGTTACTAGATAAAAGGAGGCAGAGCCTCCCGATCTGCATTACCAGGCAGAGCCTGGTAACGATCAAACATTCTGATATATTGTGTTAAGTTGTTATCCCTAAAAATCAAGGACAATGGCAAAGCTACCTGATGACATCCTGAACACAATTTTCACATTGCAGCGGCGGCTAGTGGAAATCCTCAACGAAACAACCGCCACAGAATATATTTTAATGCAGCAGTTTGGCGAGACAGAAGCGACACTCCCCGAACTAGAATCCCTAGATAATGTTAAGGAAAGGTTGAGAAACCCTTACAATCGTTTGTACAGGCTTTTGCAGCAGGTAGCAGAATCTCAACCCGCTGCGACTGCGGATACGTTAAACTTTCTGTATAGAACGATAGAACAAACAGAGGCGGCTGTCGATGCCTCAGAAGCAACTATCCGAGAAATCAAAATAGATTGGAATTTGCCATGAATCAACAACCTAGAATCCCCGACGCTGAAACCAGAAAGCGACACGTTGAAAAGATGCGTGAAGTCTGCCAACAGTTGGACGCTTTGACTCTAAACCTGGATGAATTAATCGCTATATTTGAAGCTGACAACCGCCGCCAGCGTCGAGAACGTTTGGCGGGTAAATACAGGCGTGTGGAATCTCAGGTAATCGAATAATAGAAGAAAATCCGGCGGTTGAAACCGCCAGAAAGTCAAACGATGTCCGCCTCTGCGGACTGAAGAAAACAATGTAATTTTTACCGCCATTTTTACCGCCTATTCTTCAACCCCTCTCAGCCCGGGTTTTGCCTGTACAGACGCGGTTTCAACCGCCTGGTATGCTTGGAGTTTTTTCTATTACACTCGCTGCAACTTAGCCGTTCTCGGATCGATGATTTTGCGGCCCAAACCTTTAAACTTAATTGCCAGATTAGTTTTATCGCCCACCCCCAAAACGTGGGTAATTTCTCCAACTCCAAAAGCATGATGAAAAACTCGTTCGCCCGTTTTCCATTCTGATGGAGAACTCCCAGAATTGGCTGCTGAATTATTCGTTTTTCCCTGGGATGCAGCAGTTTTGCCTGTCTTAGTTTTCTTCGCACTTCCAGCTAGCAAATGTGTCGGTAGTTCGCCCAAGAATAGCGAAGGGGTGCAGTGTTCGCGGTATCCTCCCCAGAGGCGGCGTTCGCGAGTGTGGGTGAGAAATAGCAATTCCTGGGCGCGAGTGATGCCGACATAGCACAAACGGCGTTCTTCTTCAACTGCTTTCGGGTCATCTAAACTGCGGAAATTGGGAAATAAACCCTGTTCCATTCCGACTAAAAATACTACGGGAAATTCTAACCCTTTGGCTGAGTGCAGCGTCATCAGCGACACGCGCGAATCGTCTTCTTTCAAATCATCTAAATCGGATGCTAAAGATGCTTTTGCTAAAAATGATGTTAGCGTCGGTTCTTCGTTTTGTTCTTCAAATTGCAGCACTGCGTTGTACAATTCTCTGACGTTTTCGATGCGATTTTCGGCTTCTTCGGTTCCTTGGTTTTTCAAATCGTCAATGTAACCAGAATCTTCGATAATTCCTTGGACAATTTGCGACGCGGGCGTAGTTTCAAGTTTTTGTTGCCAATTACCAATCATGGCGGCAAATTTAATTATAGCTTTTGCCGATCGCCCTGCGAGAGTATTTACAGAAGATTCGTCGCTGAGAATTTCCCACAGCGGAATACCTAATTGAGTTGCAGCATCTTCGATTTTACCAAATGTCGTGTCGCCAATGCCGCGGCGGGGAGTGTTGATGATGCGTTTGAGGCTGACGCTATCGTCGGGATTGGCGATCGTCCGCAGGTATGCTAGGATATCTTTGATTTCTTTGCGATCGTAAAACTTCAGGCCGCCGACAATATTATAGGGAATATCCAAGTACATTAACGCTTCTTCAAAGGAGCGAGATTGAGCGTTGGTGCGGTAGAGAATCGCAAAGTTACTCCCGTGTTCGTATTCTGAATTTTGGCGCTTCAGGGACTGAATTTGACCAGCTACAAATTGCGCTTCTTCTAACTCATTGTCGGCGCGCCATACCACAATCGGAGCTCCGGGTTCGCGAGTCGGGCGCAGAACTTTATCGATGCGTTCGGTATTGTGTTCGATCAAGTGGTTGGCGGCTTGCAGGATGTTTTCGCGCGATCGATAATTCTCCTCTAATTTTACCATCGTCTGAGTTTTTTCGTCCGACAAACCATCGCCGAAATCCTCTTGAAATTCCAGCAAGATGGTATAATCCGCCATCCGAAAACTGTAAATAGATTGATCCACATCGCCCACCACAAAAATCGAGCGATTTTGCCACTTATCAAACTCTTTCGGATCGCTGTTATTTGTCACCAACATCCGAATCAAATCGTATTGAGTGCGGTTGGTATCCTGATATTCGTCAACTAAAATATGTCGAAATTTGTGATGCCAATAACTTAAAACTTGCTCGTTTTGGCGTAAAAGTTTAACCGGAACTAGAATTAAATCGTCAAAATCTAAGCCGTTGTTGGCGGCTAAAGCATCTTGGTAGCGGCTGTAAACATCCGCAATTACCCGCCCTCGGTAATCCGGTTCTGCTGCGAGGAATTCTTGAGGCGACCAACCTTGATTTTTAGCGTTGCTGATGGCATAGCGGACTTTGCGCGGGTCAAATTTCTTATCGTCTAAATTGAGGACTTTGGTAACAATTTGTTTGACGAGACTTTGAGCATCTGACTCATCAAAAATCGAAAAATTCTTCTTCCATTGGCGGCCTTTTTCGTCTTGATATTTCTCAATATCGTAGCGGAGAATCCGGCCGCACAGAGAGTGAAAAGTTCCCATCCAAATCTGTTTGGTAATTCTATGGTAAATTTGCGATCGCAATCTGGTTTGCACATCCGGCGCTAAATCTGCCAAAGGTTTCCCATATTCCGCTTCAGCTTGCTGAGTAGCCAGCAATTTTTCAATTCTTTCTTTCATCTCTCTAGCGGCTTTATTCGTAAATGTCACCGCCAGAATATTTTCGGGATCAACTCGATGGGTGCGAACTAAGTTAGCTACGCGGTAAGTTAGAGCTCTGGTTTTCCCCGAACCAGCCCCCGCTACTACTAACAGCGGCCCGTTGTAATGGACGACTGCTTGGCGCTGGGATGGGTTGAGATGGCTGAGGTGATCGGTAGTAGTTTGAGTCATCGTTGGATGGTTAGTTGTTGGATTTTTTTAAGGGATAAATAATACTTGGTATGTGATGCCGCGAGTTTTTTTAAGGTTAAGTGCGATCGCCCTACAATATAATATCATGAATATCAGACGGCGGTTGAAACCGCGTCTACACAAACGATGTCCGCCTCCGCGGACGAAGAGAGAATAAGGTAAAACATAATTTTCACCGCCTATTATTCAACCCGCGCACCATCCGGGTTTTGTCTGTATAGCCGCGGTTTCAACCGCCGGGTATTCTAATATTCCAAATCCAATCCAAATGGCAGTAATTACAGCAGCCAAATTCCCAAAGGTACAATTATCAAATTGTCCAAGTAGCCGAGAATCGGTATGAAATCAGGAATTAAGTCGATCGCGCTAAAAGCGTAGGCAACCTTAAGGCCTGCTCAAATTCTGGCGTACTGAGGTAATCTGGGATTTGTACTGGCTAAATAAACAGCGTAAGTCTCTTTTTTGAGTCGGCGAGCCACTTGTTTTAAGGATTGCATATAATAATGACTAATAACTAATGACTAATGACTAATGTTTTTTTTAGTTGCCAAAAATGTAACAGGCTGGATCTTTAGTAATTCCCGTGCGAAGGTAAAGTATAGCATCAGTTGTACGTGAGGAGAATCGAGTTCATGAATTCAAATTTGCGGCGCGGTACTAGAAATAATTTCCGCAGTCTGTTAACAGCGTTGTGTTTAACGTTAACTTTCGTGAGTTTTGTGAGGTTAGATCCGGCGGTTGCTCAAGAACAGCGGCTCAGAACGTTGACTGTTACCGGGCGGGGTGTGGAAGCGATTCCTACAACTAAAACCCAAGTGCGGCTGGGTGTTGAGGTGCAGGGGAAAACGGCGACTGCGGTGCAGCAGGAAGCGGCCAGGCGATCGTCCGCTGTGGTAGAGTTGCTGCGATCGCGCCAAGTCGAAAAACTCGAAACTGCCGGCATCACCCTCAATCCCATTTACAGCTACGAAAACAACCAGCAGCGCTTGACGGGCTATACGGCGACGAATACCGTCAGTTTTCGGATTAATACTGCATCTGCCGGCACTTTGCTCGACGATGCGGTGAATGCCGGAGCCACACGCATCGACGGCGTGAGTTTTGCCGCCGCCGAAAGTGCGATCGAACAAGCTCGAAAACAAGCACTCCGCAAAGCAACTCAAGATGCTCAAGCGCAAGCGGATGCAGTCTTGAGCGCCCTCAACCTCAAACGGGGAGACATTCTGGGCATTCAAGTCAACGGTGCGATCGCGCCGCCTCCTATGTACCGGCAATTGGCTAATGCTCGCGCTGCTGCTGCTGACGCTACAACGCCTGTGGTGGGAGGGGAACAGCAGATTGAAGCTTCTGTGACTTTGCAAATTGGATATTGATTGCAGCTTGCATTCTAAATGAACGTAAAATGCGATATCTGTTAGATACCCGACTGCTTAAAGAAGTCGGGTATCTGGGTGTTTTAGTTTTTTATGTTTGTCTACTTATTGTCAGAAAAAACATCTTAAATATCCGACGATAATCTGATAAAATTAAATCACAAAATATCAAAATCCTTTTTTATGACGCGATTTATTCACGATCGCTTTGCCAAAGACTTGTTGACAGAACTGCTGTCTCCCATCGGAACGGTGAATATCGGGCATGATGTTACTGCCGAAGTCCGAGAAATCGATGTTTATTTCATTCCCAGCACTGTAATTCCCGAATACTCAGCAACTTTAGGATTGTTGGGAAAAATGGCTGATACGGCGGCAATTTTTGAACCGTTTCGCAATCCAGTAACTGTCGGCGAAGTCATTAGCTGTATGAGCAAGTTATGGGATTTGCGGGGTGAATTGGAGCGGCAAGCCAGAAGAGAAAATACTCGCTACGACGATGCTAAGCTGCCCTTATTGTGGATTTTGACACCTACAGCGTCGAAAGCACTGCTGGAGGGTTTTGGTGCGGTACCCAAGCCGGAGGATTGGCTCGATGGCATTTATTTTTTGCCGAGGCATTTGAAATCGGCAATGGTGGTGATTCACCAATTGCCCGAAACTCCCGAAACGTTGTGGCTGAGGATTTTAGGCAAAGGAAAAGTGCAGCAAAGGGCGATCGCCCAATTGAGTTCTTTAAGTACCTACACAAAATTAATTACACATCCGACTTTGTTACTCTTTAGACGTATCAAGGGTTTCAAGTCAACTCAGTCGGCAATTAATTTTGTTTACCTACTTAGCAACCGACGATCCGTTACGGATTATCGCGCTAGAATTGCTGTATCAGTTACAGTCAAACTTAGTAACCGATACCGAACAAGAGTTACAGCCAGAAGAGCGGGAGTTAATTATGGCGATCCCATCACTTTTTAGAGAACAGTTAGAAGCCGCACAACAACAAGGAATTGAACAAGGATTAGAACAAGGATTAGAACAAGGCAGACAAGCACAACAGCGCTTAATTTTAGAGAATTTCCTGCAAGTGCGATTTGGAGAAGTCAACTCGAAAATGACAGCTTTTTTATCTCCAATATCAAAGTTACCGGCTGCGGAATTTACAGTGCTGTTGCTGGCAATATCCATGCTAACAGTGGATGAAGCCGGAAGAAAACAAGCGGTTAAATTATTGGCAGAAAATGTTTTGAGAATGCGCCAAAATGAATTGGAGGATATTCTGCAGGCTGCCCTTACCAACTTATTAGCAATGCCTGTCGATGAATTGACGTTGTTTGTCGAACAATTGCCTGAGTTGTCTGCTGATGAAGTGAGAGCAAGGTTGGAATAAAAACCGCGATAAGATTTGTTCGGGCAGTCATAAAGTCTACCCGAATTTCCCGCCATCCCGTGCAAGTCATCCGAAAAATCTATTTCGATCGCGCCCATCCCACTCTCCAACCCCGCCCCCAACAACCCCCACAACTTCCAATTACTGCCGGATCGGATCTCGAAGTACCCGATATCGACTACAGTAAACACAAAATATTATTGGCGGTGATTTGAGTGATTGAGAGTTTAGCAACAGGAATCGCAGCAGCAGGTTCGCTGCTAGCATTGGGCGCATTGGGCCTAGAGTTGAACTATCGCCGGACTGGGAGTGCAAATAAACTAGAACTTACAGCCGGAGAATGGCACTTAGCCATAAACGAACCCAATCGCTATCTTTTAGTCGGGGAAATGGAATTCCGCAACCTGACACAGCGGTTCGAGGTGATGTTGCCGGAAGTGCGCGCACAGGTGAAACTGCTGTCAGACGCAAGTTTGGATGGCGTGACTTTCCAGACAAAAGTGATTCCTTGTCACAAAGACGCAAAAGCCCGATCGGACGATTACTGGTTCGGCTATATTGTTAAAGCCCAACAAAACACCAAAATCAAAGTTTCTGTAGACATTCAAGGGCAAGATTTAACCAAATTGCAGTCAGCTTGGGTGCAAATACATTTCGTCACCTACGGCCCAGGCGGGCGCATCCCCAAAATCCGCAACGTAGTAGTCCCGCTGCAATTTCCCAACTCGGACACCGTACCCGTCGCCCGCAATGTCGGAGTTGCCGAAGTTTTGCCGATTCGCACCCACATACTGGCGGAATTAGACGATCCCGTCGAAATTGTCAAGCGCTACGTGCTGCCGCGCGCCCAGAAAGGCGATATTGTCGCCCTTGCAGAAACTCCACTAGCTTTGATGCAGGGACGCTACCACCACCCCAGCGAAGTTAAACCCGGATGGGTAGCCAAGCGAGTTTGTTTGTTTTTCTTGCCGATGTCGAGTTTGGCCACGGCTTGCGGAATGCAAACTTTGGTGGATGTAGTTGGGCCTTGGCGCGTAGTCGCAGCATTTGCGATCGGCTCTGTAGCTAAAATATTGGGTAAACCGGGAGTCTTTTACCAGTTAGCAGGGGAACAAGCAAGGCTAATCGACGACGTTACCGGGACTTTGCCTCCCTTCGACCAATTTATTGTGCTTGGCCCGGACAATCCGCAGCAAGTTGTAGAACAAATTCAGCGAGAAACTGGACTTGCGGCGGCGATCGTAGACGCTAATGACTTGAAAGCAGTTAAGATATTAGCAGCGACCTCCGATTTATCGGTAACATTTTTAGAGCAAGCCTTGCGAAGCAACCCCGCCGGGAATGCTGACGAGCGAACACCGGTCGTATTGATTCGACCTCTGCCACAGAAATCTTGATTTTAAAACTGAAAATTAAAAATTCAAATTAAAAATTAAAAAAAGATGATTTGAAATTTTTAATTTTCGCTCGATCGAGAAAGGGAGAAGCATCAAAAGTTTTTAGTTCGCGGACGCACGGGCTGCCAGAAACCTGGTTCTTAAAAGCGTTTCCTTCGCAGTAACCCACAGAAAGAGTAAAAAACCCGGTTTCTTTGTAGGCGATGGCGTCCCCGAACAGGTTCTAAGTTTTGAACGCAAAATTAACGCATTCAAAACTCAAAACTTCCCTAACTTTTCCCCTTTCTGAAATTTTATTTAAAAACTTCCATTCCCCACTTTCGTGCTATGACTTCATTTACCTCTCAAAACCAAAACCAGGTTGTGATTCGCCCGTTTCAGTACCGCGACATCGAGGCGATGGAACAACTGTGCGCGGAAACAGCCGAACAACCAGAAAAACGCAAGGGTGCAAGCTGCGACTTGGTACTAGGTAAAAAGTTGCAGCAGATTCGTCGCTGGTACGGACTGCTAAAGCTGTTTAGCTTGTTTCCCAACCCTTGTCAGTCTTTGTTTCGGGCCCACGTTGCTGAAGAACAGGGGAAAGTTAAGGGCATCATTCAGATTTCTCCTTTCAACCGCACCCGCAGCACTTGGCGGATCGATCGCATCGGAGTAGACCCAGAAGCCCGCAGCAAAGGCATTGGTTCCATGCTGCTGCGGTACTGCTTTGAGGCAGTCTGGGAGGCGCGGACGTGGCTGCTGGAGGTGAATGTCGGCGACACAACTTCCCTGGCTTTGTACCGGCAGAACGGGTTTCAGCCGTTGGCCCAGATGACTTACTGGACGATCGCCCCAGAACGCCTGCAAGAAATGGCAAACTCAACGCCAGATTTGCCCAACCTGCTGCCGGTCAGCAACGCGGACGCTCAATTGCTATATCAACTCGATACCGCATCGATGCCGCCCTTGGTGCGCCAAGTATTCGATCGGCACATTCAAGACTTCAAAACCAGTTTTTTCGGCGCTTTAGTCGAAGGTGCCAGACAGTGGCTGGCGAAAACAGAAGTAGTCAGCGGTTACGTGTTTGAACCGCAGCGGAAAGCCGCGATCGGCTATTTTCAGGTGCAGCTATCCCGCAACGGCGAAGCGCCACACGTCGCCCAGTTGACCGTACACCCGGCCTACACTTGGCTGTACCCGGAACTGCTATCCCAGATGGCGCGACTCGTTCAAGACTTCCCCGTTCAAAGCCTGCAACTAGCTTCCGCCGACTATCAACCGGAACGCGAAGCTTATTTAGAGCAATTTGGAGCCGTGCGCGTGGAACACAGCTTGCTGATGTCTCGATCGGTATGGCACAAACTGCGCGAATCAAAGTTAGTCTCCCTCGAAGGACTCCAACTATCAGAAATGTTGCAGAGCTTCCAACCAACTCGCAAACCAGTACCGGGTCGGATGTCCTGGCTAGGCCCGATGGCTGGGGAAGCCGCAGCAGGGCCAGCGTCCTCAGAGATTAAACCGTTTTTGTCGGACTCAGGAAACGGTCAAGCCGATCGAATTAACCCCTCGAACAGCCAAAATTCCGAATCAGCAGCAACAGATGCCAACAGCATTTTGCCTCTGAATTTGCCGGAATTGCCTCCAGACGGCGGCTCGCTAGGAGAACTCAATTCTTAACAATTGAAAGCAGAAGGTAGCAGGTAGAAAGCAGAAAAGAATAGAATTAATCATTCAACAAATTACTTTTTTTCTGTCATATTTACAGGAATTTCCTTTTGCTTTTGATTGATGCCAACTTAATATTGCCTATTATCTTCTTGCTTTCTTCTGTTATTCCTTCGCGTTCTTTGCGTCTTCGCGGTTCGTTAAATAAAATTGTATCCGCCCAAAAACAGTAAATCTAAAATCTAAAATCGATAATAATGTCCAACGAAAAATTATGGATTTCAGCCCTCGGATTAGATATCGGCAGCAAACGAGTCGGCATCGCCGGATGTGACGGCACAGGTTTAATCGCTACGGGGATTACTACTCTGGTGCGATCGTCCTTCGATCGCGATGTAGCTTGTCTGCGAGAACTCGTCCGATCGCGCGGAGTAAAAATTTTGGTTGCAGGCTTGCCCTACTCCATGAACGGAGAATTGGGCAATCAAGCGCGACAAGTGCAGAAATATGCTGGCCGCATCGCCGAGGCCTTAGAACTCCCCCTAGAATACGCAGATGAGCGCCTGACTTCGGTTGAGGCAGAGGAATTGATTCAAGCACAAGGAATTTCGCCTTCGCAAAATAAGGGTTCGATCGATCGCAAAGCAGCAGCCCTGATTTTGCAGCGGTGGTTGGATATGAGAAGACAAAATATCGCCCCTGTTCCCAATCGTGATAGCTTTTAACAAAGCCGTGATATCCTAGTTGTGCAAGTTTGCTAGGCACACCTGTAACCGTTGACATACTTGAGAAAATTTCGCTGTACCCTTCGGTACTGAAGCAGCACAAAATTGTGATTTGTCCTCAGTGTCGCTCTGGACTAGACAGAAATTTAAACGCTGCACTCTCCGCGTGGAAAATGCCGCGAGTCTCGCAGTTTAAACTTGTGGGCTGGCGATCGCCCGCGCCGCCAGAATATCGCCACGAAAACTCCCCATTGTCAAGCACAAATTACTGAATAATTGACGGAAAATTAAGATACACGCGATGTCCTCATCCCCAAACCGCAAAGAGAATGGCAGTTCCAACGAAGAGTCCGTCACCCTGACGGATGAATTCGGGCGCTCGCTGACTTGCAACATAGAGCATTCGATGAACCTAGAAGGTCAAGAATATGCTTTGCTGATTCCGATCGACTCTCCAGTAGAAATTTTTACTTGGCACGGAGACGAAAGCGACGAAGCAGCAATTCCTGTAGAAGACGAGACCGAAATTGACAAAATTTTTGATATTGCTCAAGTTGTGCTGCAAGAGCAGAACTTGACACTCCGGCGCACGGCGGTGACGCTGACTGTAGTTGGCGAATTGCCAGAATTTCCCGACGAGGAGATGGCACCGGATACCGATCCCGATGAAGAGTCGGATTTCGAGGAACTTATGTGGCTGACAAGCTTCTATCACGAAGAACAGGAATATGCCATTTATACTCCTCTCGATCCGTTCTTTATCTTGGCTCGCATCAATGATGACGGCGAGCCAGAATTGCTCTCGGAAGAAGAGTTCCAAAGGCTCGAACCGATGTTGCCGATGCTAGAAGACCAGTTTTTTGACGAGCTTGATTAGATATTGATTGCAGGCAGAAGACCTGACGGCAAAAAGCAGAATTTTTGATTATCTTATGGTTAGAAGTTAACTGCTTGCCCGATCGAACTTTTTCGAGATTGTGCCTTCTGCCCTGTCCGCTCAGGGTGTTGAATTGAGACGTGAATATGGTTGCGGAGCGTCGATTTTAGATTTTAGATTTACTTGCAGCTAGGTGAATCTGGGATGTTGAACTCTTGTCTAAAATTTCAGTCTCTCCACGACTGAACTCGGGGGCTTATATCAGTTTTTGGGTGGATCGAACAGGCTGCATCCCTGACTTTCGGTCAACAATCGCAGAGAGTTAGTCATTAGTCGTTAATTAATTGGCGCTTATCGAGGACAACGCACTATGAGCAAAGAACAACTGACAAAAAGCAGCGAGTCTGAGAGCCGAAAAGCTGCTCCGCAACTTTCAAAATGGTTGTTTTATCTGGTGTTGCTGCCGGCTATTTGGGGTGTTTGCGCTTGGCAGGGCTGGGCTTGGTGGAGCTGGGCTTCGGCCGCTCCTAAAATCGCTGAAACCTCAACTTCTTCGGGAGATGGTGCTGCTGTTTCCATCCAAATTCCCCCCGGTACTTCCAGTCAACAAATCGGGCAGGATTTGGAAGCCGCGGGCTTAATTCGATCGGCAGGAGCATGGGATATGTGGGCCCGCTGGCTGACAATGCAAAACCGCGACGGAGGTTTTAAAGCCGGAACTTACCAACTGTCGGCGACTCAGCCTCTGAGTGCGGTTGCTGAGAAAATTTGGAATGGCGAAGTCGCACAGCAGAGTTTCACGATTCCCGAAGGGTGGTCGATGCAACAAATGAGTGCTTATTTTGAAGCCCAAGGTTTTTTCCCGGCTAAGGATTTTATGGCGGCAGCGAGTCAAGTTCCCTACGCTCAGTACCCTTGGCTACCCAGCGGCTTGCCTCATTTGGAAGGGTTTTTGTACCCGGATACTTATCAGCTAGACGGCGATGCAATTAGCCCGGAAGCTGTCATTAAGCAAATGCTCGATCGTTTTGAGCGGTTAGCTTTGCCGGTCTATCAAAAAAATCAGAACAATACTAAGTTTTCTTTGAAAGAGTGGGTGACGCTGGCGAGTATTGTGGAAAAAGAAGCTGTGGTGGCGAGCGAGCGCAATCGCATTTCAGGCGTGTTCAATAACCGTCTGAAAAAAAATATGCCCTTGGGTTCCGATCCTACAGTTGAATATGCCCTCGGCATCAGGCAAACTAAGGAGAAGCCTTTGACTTTTAAGCAGGTGGAAACGCCTTCTCCTTACAATACTTATATCAATGTAGGGCTGCCGCCAACTCCGATCGCATCTCCGGGAATTGCCAGTTTGGAAGCTACTCTGGCTCCTGAAAATACGGAATATCTGTATTTTATGGCTCGGTACGACGGCACTCACATTTTCAGCCGCACCCTGGCCGAACACAATGCTGCTGTGGCTCAAGTTGACCAAAAAGTGCGATCGGGTCAATAGATTGGCAAAAACTAATACAAAAGTAAAAAGTAACAAAGCAAAAGCAATAACGCTTGCTGGAGATTTTTTACTTTTTTAATCCTTAACTTCCAATTTCTTATTTCTGAATCTAAAATCTAAAATCTCAACTCTAAAATCATTATGACTTGGGGTAAACTATTACAGCCTGACTTAGTTTTAGGCAATTCGATCGTAAATTTAACTGCAGATATTCTTCAGGAATATCAGATTAAAGGATTAGTTTTGGATGTGGACGACACTCTCGTTCCCATGACAGCAATGAATGCTTCTCCCGAACTCAGCGTGTGGGTGGAAGAAATTAAACCGATAGTATCGCTGTGGTTGGCGAGCAATAATTTAAGTCAGACTCGGATCGGTCGAATTGCTGAGTCGTTGAATCTACCTTATATTACTGGTGCTGCTAAACCGTCGCGCCGCAAGTTGCGAAAAGCTGTGACGGCGATGAATTTGCCGGTGGAACAGGTGGCGATGGTGGGCGATCGACTTTTTACGGATGTTTTGGCCGGCAATCGTTTGGGTATGTTTACTATTTTAGTCGAGCCAATGATTGATGCTGGCTACGCGCTTCGCAAGTATCCGGTGCGCTCTTTTGAAGTGTGGGTTTCTCAAGCTTTGGGGGCAACTCTGAAAATTAAAGATTAGTCAGTAGTCAGTTGTCAGTAGTTAGTTGTCAGTTGTCAGTAGTTAGTTGTCAGTTGTCAGTAGTTAGTTGTCATTAGTCATTGGTAATTGGTTAGTAGTTAGCAGTCATACCAAATTCGGGTTTTGGATACCCTTTATGAACCAGTCGGCGCAGGCCGACATCGTTTGTGTAGACGCGGTTTCAACCGCCGAATCATATATTACCCGGATTTGGTATCATCAGTGATTAGACATATCATAAAAAGCCTGTTTGGAACAGGCATCCTGCCTGTTCCACAATAGTTATTGGAGAGGTATATTAGTAATTAATCTGAAATATTGTTTATGAATAAGCCGTTTGGAACTCGATCGCAATTAAATAAAAAAGCTCTGATTGTCATAACAAACAACAAATAACAAATAACAAACAACAAATAACAAACAACAAACAACAAATAACAAACAACAAACAACAAATAACAAACAACAAACAACAAATAACAAACAACAAACAACAAATAACAAACAACAAACAACAAAT
>NZ_JAUBTX010000026.1:50754-76558 GCF_036705185.1 Microcoleus sp. B4-D4
AACAAACAACAAATAACAAACAACAAACAACAAATAACAAACAACAAACAACAAATAACAAACAACAAACAACAAATGACTCAAACTATTGTTATCAAAATAGGAACTTCGACACTGACTCGATCGACTACCGGAAACTTAGCTCTCTCAACTATTGCTGCATTAGTCGAAATATTAGCAGGTTTGCGGCAGAGCGGCCATCGAGTAGTTTTGGTTTCTTCCGGTGCGGTGGGCGTGGGTTGCGCGCGCTTGGGTTTGACGGAACGCCCGCGAAATATCGCTATGAAACAGGCTGTGGCTGCCGTGGGCCAAGGGCGGCTGATGCGCGTGTACGATGACTTGTTTACTACTCTACAACAGCCGATCGCCCAAGTATTGCTCACTAGGGGCGATTTAGTGCAGCGCAACGGTTATGTTAACGCTTCCAATACCTTTGGGCAACTGCTGAAGTTGGGCGTGATTCCGATCGTCAACGAGAACGATACTGTAGCGGTAGACGAGCTCAAATTTGGCGATAACGACACGCTTTCGGCGCTAGTAGCGAGTTTGGTAGAAGCAGATTGGTTGTTCGTGCTCACAGATGTCGATCGGCTGTATTCTGCAGATCCGCGCAGCAATCCCGACGCGCAGCCGATCGCCCTAGTCCAAAGTATGGCACAGCTCACAGAATTGCAGATCAAAATAGGAGATTCCCGCAGCGGTTGGGGAACCGGCGGAATGCTAACAAAAATTGAAGCAGCCAGAATCGCCACAGCATCGGGAGTGCGGACAGTCATCACAGACGGCTGTTTTCCTGGTAATATCGAGAAAATACTTAACGGAGAGTCGATCGGCACTCAATTCGAGCCGCAAACTCGCCCTGTAAACGCTCGCAAACACTGGATAGCCAACGTGCTAATTCCAGCAGGAAAACTGTATTTAGATGCGGGTGCTGTCAAAGCAATTTCCCACGGCGGAAAATCGCTGTTAGCTGCCGGAATTTCTCAAGTAGAAGGAGAGTTTCAAGCAGATGATTCCGTGCAGTTGTGCGACGGAGAAGGCAAACAAATTGCCAGAGGACTTGTGAATTATAGCAGTTTAGAAATGAGACAAATTCAGGGATGCAAGTCCGATAAAATCGCAGAAATTTTAGGCTATGCAGGCGTAGAAACAGCCGTACACCGAGACAATTTAGTAATAGTTTAATTAAGTCATTAATTATCGGGGCGGGTTTAGTGGAACATCCCAGAAAAAAGCGACAAAACAAAGGCAAAACCCGCCCGCCCCATCGCAGATTTATTGGCACTAACAATCTCAGATTTATTGATACTCAAAAGCGCGATCGAACGCAGAAATCGAAGATACTTGCAGCACAGTATTGCAAGAATTTGTTTTGCTGTGTCCGAATAACTCTTTCATCGCTTCAGTAAATAATTCAAATACATCTTGTGCTAACTCTAAAGCCGCTTCACCTTCGGAATAAGTAACTTCCATCTCTGTCAAAACTTGCAACATTTCAGGTATATTTACAATCTAATGACTTTCCCAACCCACATAACCTCCTTCAAAATAAACATATTCTTTGTTAGTAGCTTCTTGTAACTCCATTACCACAGCTAGCGCCGCCTCGAAAAAAAACGTAGCAGTTGCTTCCAGGACTTCGACTACAACCAACTTCTGAAGGGGAGAAGCTTTCCAAGCATAGCGTTCTAGCACCGAACAAAGCGATCGCATTTTTTGAATTTCTTCACCCCAAAGCAGCCGGAAGTCGCCATAACTCATTCAAACGAAGCAATCTTAGTCTCGCCGATTGCTTAGTTCCTCGCAATGACACTTCTGTCTAAAATAACAATTTGCTCTTCCCAGAATTGCCATTGGGTACATTGTGAGCTACTCTATCTTTTGGATCGGTTAAGAAAATAATAGGAGTTAATCTTGGAACGGACTTTTTTAGCGATTAAACCCGACGGCGTACAGCGCGGACTCGTCGGCGAAATTATCAGTCGTTTTGAAGCCAAAGGCTTCACGCTAGTCGGGATGAAGCTAATCACGGCGAGTCGCGAACTAGCCGAACAGCATTACGCCGTGCACAAAGAAAGACCGTTTTTTGCGGGACTGGTAGATTTCATCACTTCTGGGCCGATGGTGGCGATGGTGTGGGAAGGCGAGGGCGTGGTAGCGTCGGCGAGAAAAATCATTGGCGCTACAAATCCTCTGAATTCTGAACCGGGGACAATTCGCGGCGATTTGGCTGTGAATGTCGGCCGCAACATCATTCACGGTTCTGATGCTGTGGAAACTGCGAACCAAGAAATTAGTCTCTGGTTCAAATCGGATGAATTGAGTAGTTGGACTCCTTGCTTGAGTCCTTGGATTGTGGAGTAGTTTTGATATTCTCCCGATTAATCATCGGGAGATATTCTAAGTTTTAATCAATATAAAGCCGGATTTATATAGAAACCGAATTTTTTCCTAAATCCCCGAAACCGGGTTTGTTTCGAGATTTATAGCGTTCAGCGGAAAATCTCATAGAAACCCGGTTTCTCGCTACGAAGCGATAGAATTTGACGCACTTAAATCCTAGAAACCGGGTTTGTTTCGAGATTTATTGCGTCTCACCGAAAATCTCATAGAAACCCGTTTCTCGCTACCCAATGAATTAAATTCGAGCGCAAATCAGCGATTGTCAACCGCCATTCTCCAATTCGCGGGATGGTGGAAATCGAACAGGCGCAGTTGAGCGGGGAACAGGGAGAAAGGGAACATCAGGGCGATCGCGAACAAATACAATTATCAGAGAAATGGGTTTAAAACCCCATCCTTTTAGGACGGCTTTAATTTCTTAAATTCCTTCCTAAAAATCAGGGAGTTCCTAGTGTCTGTGGTATACTAGAATAGTCAAGGTTAAACTCGCAACGCCCTCGTGAAACAGGGACTCAGACACACTTTTAGGCGTTAATCGGGGGACAAAGAGCGGCGAAAACTCGCCATACAGCTAGAGGCTTAATACAGTCTCACAACCAGAAAAACAAACAATTTACTTTTGTTAGGTAGGGTAGGGCATACCCAAACTCTAGGTCAATATCCTAGTACCATGAGTGGAGATAGACCCTCTGGGGTGGCTGCGAATCAGACTCGTTAATTGGTAGGATTTCTACGGTTAAAAGGTTTGAGTATTGCCGTAAGGACGTAACACTTAAAGGTCAGTCGCTGAATTAAGAATCCCCATCCTTTAGGTTGGGGAGTGTCAAACAAGCAAAAGGAAGAAGAGCAGAAAGATCGCGATCGAGATAAAATGATAAAAAGCGCGATCGCCAACTTGAGAATATCATCTTTTTTGTCGGAACTGCGATCGGCGGCGGCCAAATCTTTTCAGCAGCCTATCCCTAACCAAGGATACACCCATTAAATGGCAACCCGATTCTTCCCTCCCGCTTCACCCCTTCACCGCGACGATTATCTGGAGTTTGCTTTTCGGTTTAGGATTGGGCGGGCTGATATTAGTTATGCTGTGGGTGGTAAGGAAAATATTTCCCAAGTCGTAGTCGCAGCTAAGAAAAATATTGCCCAGGTAGGGGCGACTTCACCAACAATCTTTAATTCCCACCGACAATTTACATAAACCCGCCCCCACCCAACTACGAACCTAAATAAAACTCATCAAACAAAAAAATCGGCTTTCTTACCAAAACCAGCCTACCCCGAACACAAATCACAATCGCGATCGGCGATTGCTTTCATAATATATCCCTAGGGCAAATGTTATTAAAATTATTAAGGTGAACAGTGTTATCCCGAAAAAATAGGATTGGACTATGGACGGCATCGTTTTTAACTGGATTAGTAGGAATTATTAACCTGCTATCTGCCGTAACTCCCAGTTTACCCGATCGCCGAAATTGGCTGGAACCGTTTTTTCCTTTTACCGTCCGTGCAGGTAGCCATTTTTTTGCAGCCGTTATCGGGTTTATGTTGCTAACTTTGGCTGCTAATTTGTTGCGGCGCAAGCGGATTGCTTGGTTGTTGACTGTGGGACTGTTAAACGTTTCTATCGTAGTTCATTTAGTTAAGGGATTAGATATTGAAGAAAGTTTGCTTTCTGGGGTGCTGCTATTGCAATTATTGGTGATGCGGAAGACATTTACCGCTCAATCCGATCGCCCTTCAATTGCTCAAGGAATCCGCGTTTTGGTAGGCGCTTTGTTATTTACACTCGCTTACGGTACGGCTGGTTTTTACATATTGGACGGGCGTTTTGAAGTTAACGAACGAGCAGTTAATTTCAATTTGGACGATGCTTTGTACCAGACTTTCGCTATGTTTTTTACGGCGGACAATGCGGGTTTGGTTCCGAAAACTCGGTTTGCTAACTTTTTCGCAGATTCGATTTATGCTGTCGGTGCGGTAACGCTTGGTTATGCACTTTTGATGCTGCTGCGGCCGGTGCTGCTGCGAAATTCGGCAAGTATTTCGGAACGCAATAAAGCTCAGGAAGTTGTAGCAGAATACGGGCGGACAACCCTAGCGAGACTGGCGTTGCTTGAGGATAAATCTTATTATTTTAGTGCTTCGGGAAAAAGTACGATCGCCTACGTGCCCAAAGGTAGAGGCGCGATCGCCCTCGGAGACCCCATCGGGCCGGCCCAAGACCGCAAAGAGGCAATTCTGGGGTTTCAAGAATTTTGCGATCGCAACGATTGGTATCCAGCATTTTATCAAACTTTGCCCGACGATTTAGAAATGTATTCTACTCTCGGTTTTCGAGTATTACAAATTGGTGAAGAAGCGATTGTAAATCTCAAAAGATTTACTCTCAAAGGCAAGGCAAATCAAAACTTAAGAACTGCGATTAACCGACTGAAAAAAGCAGGCCATCGTATCGAATTTTACGAACCTCCTTTAAGTTTGGAATTGATGCGACAAATGAAATCTGTTAGCGACGAGTGGCTGCAAATGGTTCAGGGTGCGGAAAAACAGTTTTCTGTGGGTTGGTTTGACGAGGCATATTTGCAGAAAACGCGCGCCGTAGCGATTCACACTCCCGACGGTAAAATTAGTGCTTTTGCGAATATGATCTCTGTGGGTAATAATGCGATCGGAGTTGATTTAATGCGGCGGCGCACCGAGGTAGAAAATGGCACGATGGAGTGTTTGTTTGCTTCGATGTTGCAGCACTGTCAAGAATTGGGCTATGCAGAATTTGATTTGGGTTTGTCGGCTTTGGCGGGAGTCGGAGAAGAGGGTAAATCCGGGCGGTTAGAAAAGGTTTTGATTTATCTTTCGGATCACTTGAGCAAGTTTTATAATTTTAAGGGATTGCACAGTTTTAAAGATAAGTTTGGGCCGCGCTGGGAACCGCGTTATTTTGTTTATCCAAGTTTGGGAAGTTTGCCGGATGTTGTGGTTGCTTTGATTCGGGCCGATTCGGGCGATAGGCTTTTGGATTATTTGCGTCCGGGAAGTTAGGCAATTTTAGATTGAAGATTGAAGGTTTTAACGCAGCAATTACCAACAAATAGGAGCAGTTAACTGGTTCCGAGGCTCTGCCTGGGAACCCATATAGCGGTTCTCAAAAAAGTGAGGTCTGCCCTATGCCCTATGCCCTATCCCGGATAGTACCTCATATGAGAGCAGAGAAAGGCTATATCACTCTTGCTCTGCCTCGGCTGGAGAAATCGAACGGACATGATATGACCAATGACTACTGACTAATGACTACTGACTAATGACTACTGACCAATGACTAATGACCAATGACTAATGACTAATGACTAAGTTATGCCAAGCCCCGCAACGGCACGCGCTGCTTCTGCAAAACCTCTGAGTACAGCTTTTCTAGCTCAGTAATATTCTGACTGAGAGTGTACCGCTCGATCGCCCGTTGGCGTGCTTTTTGGCCAAGCAGCATTCCAAACTCAGGATGATCGCAAAACAGCGGCAGCAAAGTTTGTAACTGACTCCGCACCCGCTGAGTGTTCAAAACTATCCCCGCCCCTTCCTCCAAGGCTTCGCCGTCAGCACCGGCATCCGTTGCCAAACAAGCTAAACCGCAGGCCATCGCTTCCAGCAGCGACAGCGACAGTCCCTCCACCAAAGAAGGCAAAATAAATACATCTGCACCGCGCAGAATTTCGATCCGGCGCTCCTCCTCGGCGACAAATCCGAGCCACACAATGCCCTCCTCTTCGCCGTAGGACAGTTGCAGCGACGCGGCTAGGGGCCCGTCGCCCACGATAGCCAATACGTTACCAGGCCCAAAATTACAGTGTTTCCAAGCCTTCAGCAGAGCCTCGACATTTTTCTCCGGCGCAATCCTGCCTTGGTAGACAAAAAGTCGATCGGCCTTTAACTCCGACTTCAACCCCGAAGGCCCAGGAGAATACTTCGTCGCGTCTACTCCGTTGGGAATCACGGCTACCCGTTCTTGCGGTACTCCCAACTTCATCAAAATTTCCCGCTGAATGTAAGAAAATACGATCGTCGAGTCGTAGTGAGCCAAAAACGGAGCGTAGAGTTGATACATCAGGTGTTGGGTTCCCGATGTCAAATTCCGCAATTTGCGATCGAACGGCGGGTGAAAAGTCGCCACCAAAGGCAAATTCAATTCTTGACAAATTTCCGGCAGCAGAAAGTCTAGAGGCGAAAGCGTCAGGGAAGCGTGAACAACATCGGGTTTCAGCCTCCGCAAAGATTTCATCAACACGGTGCGGGATTTGAGAGTCGGAATCGTATAAATTTGCGATTTGTAGTGACAGGGTAAAGAAACTTCATTGCAACTCGCCGGCGAGAGCGAATTGGTAAATGAAGTTTGAGCAATGGAAGCTCCCCATTTCCCATTTGCCATGCTCCACGCTGTATTGTTCCTGTCCAGCGGGCCGGCTTCTTGGGCAAAGTGCAGGAAACTTACCTGGTATCCCCGGTCTAACAGTGCGTTGGTGACTTCCCTGGAGTAAGTGACGTTACCGCAAAAAGGTGATTTTTTTCCTAGCCAAGCGATGTGCATTCGAGTAAATCAGAGTTTGTTATTTTTTAGATTCGATCGACTTTGCTATTAGTGCTACGGAAAATATACCAGGTTAAGACACCGCCAGCGATCGCCAATCCAGCCAAAGCCAAAAACACAGCAGGTAAACCCAGAAATGTTTCCGCTACTCCCGCCAAAGCTAATGGTAAACTCAAAGCGATATTAGTGGCATTGTTTTGCAGCCCGAAAACTTTTCCCCGCATTTCTTCTGGGGTTTCTGATTGAATTGTCGTCTGCATCGGCACTCCTACCAATGAGGCAAATAAACCCAACATGGTAATAAAAAGCACCGAGATCCACAAATGGTGTGTAAATGCAGAAAGGCCCAGCAGAGCAAGTGCCATCCCAACCGATCCGATTAAACTCAGTTGGGAATGAGAAAGTTTGTGACCGAGATAGCCGACAGTCGTCGCCCCAACAGCCATCCCCACGCCCACCGCAGCCAGCAAAAAGCCAAATTGCGACGCTTTCATACCGGGCAGCATTTCTGCCAGCCGCACCGCTAGAACTGCCAAGGCTGCAAAAATGGAAAATAGAATAATTAGTTGAATTAAAGCATTGCGGACTTTCGGTTGATCGTTGATGTAACGCAGGCCGTCTTTTAAATCTGCTAGGGGATGCGGCGGTTCGTGTTCGGCTTCGTTTTTTTCGCCTGTTTTCATCAACAGCAACAGCACTCCGGCGAAGGCGTAACTTCCGCCTACTACTATTTCTTTGCCGATGCCGATTCCGCCGCCGAGGTTGGTGAATAGGGTGTCGGCTAAAGCTAGTAAGGGTTCTCCGACGGCAAAGCCAATAATCACCGAACCCATCATGGTGGTGGTATAAAGGGAGTTTGCCGATAGCAGGTGGCGGCGTTCCACAATTAGCGGAATCACTGACTGTTCTGCTGGGGCGAAAAATTGAGTTAGGGTCGAAACTAGGAATGTTACTAGCAGCAGCAAGCAGAATCCGAGCGGCAGTTGACCGATTTCAAAACCGTCTGAGAGCCACAGCAGCAGGGGTAATGCTAGTACGAAGCCTCCCCGCAGCAGGTTTGTGGCTACGAGCACGGCTTTTTTCGGCCAGCGATCGACATACACGCCTGCAGCGGCACCGAACAGCACTGCGGGTATGGTAAAGGCGATCATGATTGCTGATACCCATCTGCTGATGCTTTGATCTGGCGCTTGAAACCGGCTGGCTACGAGGGCGATCGTCAGTACGAGATAAACTTTATCTGCTAGTTGGGAGAATATTTGTCCGCTCCACAGTGCTAGAAAATTGCGGTTTTTGATGACTGGCAAAAATCCTGTGCCTTTTTCGGGAGTTTCGCTAACTGTTTCCGATATTTCTGCTGCTGGCTCTGCTGTTGGCTGCGGGGGGATTGCTGCGGGTGGTTGGCCGTTACTTTTGCTCGCGTCTGTTTCTGGATTTGTCAGATATTTATCCATTTCTGGGTGTTGGGCGTTGCTCCATTGTCGATCGGCCAAAACAGGCTCAGACTGAAAATCTGGACAATTTTCTCGTTCTTCCATCTTGTGGTTGGTCGCAGCTAAAATAGATGTTCTCAAATCAGAATCGGACAGTCGCATCATAGGATTGGGGGGTGGCTCGCTGGGGATGGTTCAGGGTTGGGGATGTGAAGTTCAAATTGAGTTTTTTAGCTCCTAAATTTAATAATTTATAACTTGATCTATTATCTAATGTTGCGAGAATGTTGGAAATTTACCTGAAATTGCCGACAGGTTCGGATATCCGCCGGCTCGGGGTGCTGTACGATCGCCCGTTCACTTCTTTAACCTAAAATTTAAAACTCAAAATTCTCTAAGTAAGCGTCGATCGAGCTTCCCGATCGAATCGTGCAACCTAAATGATACTGGGCATACTGTCGCAAAATATTTTCGACAGATACCCAAGCTGCGCGATCGGCAATCCCCTCTTCTAGTTCTGCACTACCCAACTGTTGCAGCGCTGCTAATTCCTTAGCATTTATATGGAAGTTTGTCAAGTGTTTGCTGTCGCTTGTTGGCCGGGAACGGGAAGCGACTCTGTAGGATCTGCCAATTTCAGAGGATAGTTCAGCTTCTAAGTTAGCTAATTCTGGCAAGCTAAAGGTTCCCCCAGAGGGTATACTAAAGCCGGTTTGCCAGTTCGGATCGCTGAAATTGGGGGCGATCGGTTGTCTGGTGGTGCCGCAGACTTGGACTTGGGGCGCGAGGCCTGCTAGGGCGAGCAAGTGAAAAATACCTTGGGCGAGGTGGGCGATGAGGACGGCGGCGGATTGGATTTCGGTGCGATCAGACAAACGCTCCAAACGGCTTAAGTGTTCGCCCAGCAAAAAGAAGAGGTCTTCTTGGGGTTCGTCGGAAAGGGCGCTGGCGATCGCCAATTCGGCCAGATATTGTGCGGCTGCGAGTTTTCCCAAGTTGCGGCTCAAACCCGGATAGGATTCGACGGTGGACGCTTGGGTAATTTTGTCGAGCGATCGGCCTTTAGCAATTAGCAATTCGTTGACGACAAATAACTCGCTTCTACCGCCAATGCTCGATCGCTGTTTGCGAACACCGGGCGCTACAGCTCGAATCAAGCCGAATTCCCGTGTCAAAACTGTCAGCAGGCGATCGGATTCGCCGATCGGTGCACTCTTAAGATTAATACCAGTTGCTTTGTAAGTTCGGGTCATTTGTTAGTTGACGGTTGACTGTTGGCTGTGGGCTGTTAACTGTTGACGGTTGACTGTTGGCTGTTGACTGTTGAGTGTTGACTGTTGAGTGTTGACGGTTGACTATTGGCTGTTGGCTGTTGGCGGTCAACCTTTAGCTTTTTGTTTTAGTGAGTTAAGATAGGCATTAAGTTTGGGTGAAAGTTCATTCAATAACGGATGCAATCGATCGCTCTGTTCTTGAGTTAAAAGATTACGAGCATAGGCAAGTCTTAACCAGTGCCTTGTTTCGTTTAATGAACCTCGTGCAATTTTCACAAAGCGCTAATTATCCTGATAGCTATGGCGTCCATGTCCTTCTGCAATATTAGCACCAACACTATCAGCCGATCTGACGATTTGTTTGCCCATCGTATCCTTCGTAAAGTAGTCCCATTCTTTAACAATAAACCATATTTGATTTGATATTTTTTCGGCTAATTGATATACTTGTAACTGTTGGAAGTTCTCCATATTAACTCCTTTAAACAATTAATCACCAATAAATACAAATCAACAGTCAACAGTCAACAGTCAACAGCCAACAGCCAACCGTCAACACTCAACAGTCAACAGTCAACAGTCAACAGTCAACAGTCAACAGTCAACAGTTAACAGTCAACAGTTAACGATTATCCAAATTATCGCGCTGGCGGAGTAATTCCGGGCCACGAGAAGTCCCCAAACGAGTAGCACCAGCTACTACCAAATCTATAGCTTGTTCGTGAGTACGAATTCCTCCGGCCGCTTTAATCCCAATCCGTCCCTTAGTAACTTCCTTTAGCAGTCGCACATCGTCAACTGTCGCCGCCCCAAAAAAGCCAGTGTTAGTTTTGATATAAGCCACACCAGCTTCCATACAAATTTCAGCCGCTAACTGTTTTTCCGCATCAGAAAGCAGCGAACTTTCGATAATTGCTTTGATGGTGAGATTAGTTTCTTCGCAAATTTGGGCTAATTCCCGATGGAATTCATCCATTCTTCCAGCTTTTAATAATCCTAAATTAACAGATACATCTAACTCTACAGCTCCATTATCTGCGGCTTCTAGAGCTTCATAAAGTTTCACCGTTGAAGTAGAAGCACCCGTGGGAAAACCGATCACAGTACAAACTTTTGGGCGTTTGTCGTGCAGTAGCTCAACAGCTTGTCGGACGTAGGATGGATAGACGCACACTGTCACAAAGCCAAATCTATCTGCTTGTTGGCAAAAGTGTTCTACTTGCTCTGGCGTCGCAGTCGGGTCGATCAGGCCGTAGTCAATCAAGGGGGCAATATCGATGTCTGACTGGTTTGCAGCCATTATTGTTATTTATCCTAAGTAACTACTTCCTTATTATGTAGCCAATTTACCAATCCTTGACCTTCATCAGCCCAGGTACAAGCCACCGGATTCATCCGTGAGGTCAGTTTCTTCAATTTTTCAATCTAAAATCGATCGACTTGCGGGGCAGACTCGATCGAGCACAAATACTCAATTCGCTGCTCGTAACAAATGTTTTGGGAATTAGTTGCTCTATTTATTACAATAAAATAAATTTTAGTATCTGCCTTTAGATACATTTTTAATCTTTCTTTGGGTATACTTTGTTAAAAGGAGTTGCGGTAGAGGCTGCGTCAGCAACGCTAGGGCAGAGCCCGATCGCAGTCACTGTTTTTACTCTGAGTAGTGCTTTAAAAACTTAACAGCCAGTGCTAAGCATGAATCATTTAGAACTCGAACAAGAAATTGGGAAGATGGCTAGGGCGATGATGACTCGCAATAGCTTAATTGGTAAAGATTTGATTGCCGATCTCAGAGAGCGGATTTCTGTTGAAAGTGTTGCTGCTTTGATGATTGTCAGTATTGAACGTTTGATTTGGTCTGACTGCGAGTCGGTGATCTGGAGTTTGACTTATTTGATTCCTGCTGACGTGATGGAAGAAATTCGCCGGATTACGGCGCTGATAGTTTGTCAGCGGTTGATGGGCAAGGGTTTTGTGCTGGGGAAGGATTTTAGTATTGATGCTGCTGGCAGGTTGTTGTTGAGCGAGACTGCTCAAACAGCGGTTGTGCTTGCTTGAATTTGGCAAGCAGAGGTTGGAGCCGCCAGCACTGTGGAATTTTCACTATTTCTGTAACTGCAAACCTAATTCGCGATGCCGTAATAGTTGCTTGACTCGCGCAGATTTCAGATTCGCAGCAGCTCCAACCAGCGATGAGTGTGGTTAGCTAAAAGAGCTTTTCGTCTTGGGAAAGTAGTTAGTTTCGATCGCAAATAGTTGAGGTTGTTACCGGCGGTTTGTACGGGCGATCGCCCTGTATCAAAATTTTCCAAGTTTTAGTGGAATTACAGTTTAACTCTGCAGATTGTTTGTGTAAAATCATCCCTAAGATAGATGCAAATATTATGAACTTAATCCAAAACTTGGAAGCGGCTTGGTATTATCATTTGGGTTCGCGCCTCCTCGAAGCTAACGATCGCGATGGTGCTCTGGCTAACTTTAACAGAGCTTTGAAGTTGCAATCGGATCATTATCAGGCTTGGTTCGGGCGAGGCATGGCTTTGGGCAACTTAGAACGGCACTTAGAGGCATTAAAAAGTTTTGATGAGGCTTTGGCGCTGCAGCCGAATGCGAGTTTTGGCTGGCACAACCGAGCTATTGCTTTAGGAAAGTTGGGCCGCCCTTGGGAGGCACTCAACAGTTTTGACAGGGCTCTGGAGTTCAACCCCTGTTCGGCGAGTATTTGGCACAACCGAGGATTGACGCTGATCGATATGGGGCTTTTCCATAAGGCTGTTCTGAGTTTCGATCGCTCTTTAAGTTTGGAGCCAGAGGTTGCTGGGGCGTGGTACAACCGAGGTAATGCTTTGTTGGAACTCAAGCTTTACTATCAGGCGCTCAACAGTTTCGATCGGGCGATCGAGTTTAACCCAGACGATGCGAATGCTTGGTACAATCGCGGTCTAGCTGCTAACTCAATGGGACTTTACAAACAAGCAGTGGCTAGTTTTAGCCGAGCGATCGCTCTGAAACCGGGCGGAACTGAAGCTGTGGGCGAACGCAGGGTAGCTTTGGCGAAATTAGTCGGTTTCAATCATAAAAATAGTAAGTTTACTCCCACATCAGAGTGTGGTTTTGAGGATTATTTGATTTGGTACAACCGGGGTGTGGAATTTGCGCGAAAAGGCTCCTACTCGGAGGCAATTGCTTGCTACGAAACAGTCTTAGAAATTAATCCTGATTTTGCTAATGCTTTTTACAATAAAGCTTGTTGTTATGCTCTACTGGGATTTGTTGATTTAGCCCTTGACAATTTGCAGCGGGCTGTGGAGTTTATTCCTAATTTATACCGAGAACTAGCTTTGGCTGATTCGGATTTAAGCTGCATTTGGAAACAAGAACGTTTTGCAGCGCTGATCCGAGGTTAGTTTTAAATAAAAAATAGCTCGCCGGTGGGGCGAGCTTTTGTGGCCGGGCGACGGAAATTCGATCGCCCACAAAGAGTTTTTTTGCCATCTCGATCTAACGTACAGAAACTTTGATGGAGGGCTTGACTGGCCTTTTGGCAACTACTAGCACTTTGTAAATGCCGGATTCGGGAAGTTCAGCAAAAGTTTGACCTTCGCCTTGATCTAGGAGTTGTCCCGACGGAGATTCGATCGCCACACCGAGATTTTTGCTGTTAGCACTCACCCTAATTGTCTGTCCCTGTTTTCCTGGAACTGTGAGGGGCTGGACTTGGTAGCCGGACATTTTGAGTTTGACTGTGGCTTCTTTTTCTCCCAATGCGATGGGCATTGCGCGATCGGGCCTGTAAGTCCACTTGGCGTTAAAGTCGCGTCCGATTACGAAGCTGCTGGTTTCACCTTTCGGGGTGACTCGCAGGCGGTAGATTCCCGAGTCTGGTAACTGGCCGATCCACTGATTGTCGCTTTTTTCAAT
Source organism: Microcoleus sp. B4-D4 (assembly GCF_036705185.1). NCBI lineage: Bacteria > Bacillati > Cyanobacteriota > Cyanophyceae > Oscillatoriales > Microcoleaceae > Microcoleus > Microcoleus sp. B4-D4. The sequence continues at coordinate 64,368 of NZ_JAUBTX010000026.1, forward strand.
AACTCCCAGATTCTCGCCGTTGGGGCTGTAGAGTTCGGCTGTCAGTTGTCCCGCCCACAGCGAGAGTGTGAGTTCTCGTCCTTTGATGCCTTCAAAAATATAGGTGGTTGGTTGGTTGATGGTGGCTCGAATTTGTGAGGTTGACATTCGCTCGATCGGCTCTATCTTCGCAACTGAGTCAGATGTAGCTGGCATGGGATCGATCGGTTCTACGTTGGCAACAAAGGTAGAAGTAGCGGGTTGGTTAACGGTTTCTGTAATTTCCGAGGCGGCCATCCGATCGCCCGGTGCAATTTTTGGGGCTACAGGGCTGGCAAATACTGATTTTGCCGTCATCATTAGTAGCATTCCAGTCAGTAAAATTAGTTTTTTCATGTCACGCTTGCCAGGGGTAAATCAGTTGTATATGTTTACTTGTGTGGTGCTGTTTGCACCGGATTAAATTTGCCGATCGCGCGATCGGCGTCATCAGCATAGAGGATACAGCTAAATATTTCGTAATTTCACAAAAATTCGCGGTAGCAGATGGCCCTGCCGAAGCTAAATAGTAGCCTTGGTCGATCGGACATTTCCACCATATTCCCTACCCATAATATCATCGGATCGTCCTAGGAATTTGGCCAATAAAAATTCAAGCTTTTTCCCAAAAACTTGCTCAAAAAATGCCAACCATCAAAAAAACGCGGTGTCTGGGTTCCAAGAGAGGCTTTACTGCCAGAAAACAGCCCTTAACCCAGCGGGGGTTACAGCCTCTACTGTTAACTGGTGCGAGGGCGATCGGCTTTTACGGCTTGCACAGTGCGCCTTACTAACCCCAAACAACATAATTTGCTTGTCATATCAATTCCGGTTGCACTCCTCATGATGTTAACGGTTAACGGTTAACGGTTAACGGTTAACGGTTAACAGTCAACAGTGAATTTACTATTCCGATGAAAAGAGGATTTGATATCATATCATGTCCGGTCGATTACTATCACAAACACGGTTTGTAATGCGGACTAAAGTCCGCTTTCATGTTGCGAAGTTTAGTCCGCACTACGAACCTTAAGCGCGTGTGGCGCGAGCTAAAAACCAGAATTTTTAGGGTGCGGCAAGCCGCAATATTTAACACAAACGCAACGAATTATATAGAACCCGCTCTCTGCCACGCGAGGTTTACTCCCACTACGAATCAGAAAGGATTTTGAGGTAAGCTTGCACTGTATTGGACAATCCCATTTCTAGCGCTTCCGCAATTAAAGCGTGACCGATTGATACTTCTAGGATATCAGGAATTGAGCAAAATTCAGCTAAATTTTGCAAATTCAAATCGTGTCCGGCATTCACTCCCAAACCTACTGATTGAGCTGCTTTAGCTGCCAAGGCATATTGTTGCAAAACAGATTCTACTTTACCTTCGCGAAAAGCAGTTGCATAGGGTTCCGTGTACAGTTCTACGCGATCGGCTCCAACTTCTTTTGCTAGGGGCATGAGAGCAGGATCTGCATCCATAAACAAGCTGACTCTGATGCCGTTATTTTTTAATTTTTCAATAATTGGTAAAAGCCGATCGCGATTTTCGGGAATATTCCAGCCGCTATCGGATGTTAGCACGTCGGGAGCGTCTGGGACTAAGGTACACTGAGCCGGTTTGACATCGCAAACTATATCCATAAATGGCGGCTGAAACGGATTTCCTTCGATATTGAACTCGACAGTTAGCATTTTGGCTAAGTCGTAAACATCGGTAGCTTTGATGTGCCTTTCGTCGGGGCGGGGATGAACTGTAACGCCGTGGGCTCCGGCGGCAATTACTGTTTTTGCAGCGTCGGTAACACTGGGGATGCCGATGTTTCGAGAGTTTCTCAGGAGGGCGATTCTGTTGATGTTGACGCTGAGTTTTGTCATGGGATTGGAAGTTGCGGATGTTTGTTGATTTTTAATTTTAACCGCTGATGAACGCTAATGAACGCTGATTTTTTTTCCGGCTGTTAATTGGGTTGATTTGGATGGTTTTGCATCAGCTTTTCCGCAAGCGGTAAGGTTTCGGCAAAAATCGCCTCTGCTGTTTGGTGTTTTGCTGCTAAATCTTCTAGATTTGTAATGCAGAAAAGCGGTGCGGTGCGATCGACTATTTGGGACGGAAAATCTCGGCTAAAATATTTGAGTTGAAAGTCGTATCTGTGGGGACGATAAATCATGCCCAACAGTTCAACTAAGGGTAGAAGCGTCCAATTGTGATAGTTGCCGATCGCATCTACTAAATGTCCGCGATAAATCTCTTTTTTTACCAGAGGTTGCAGCAAATCGAAACGGATTTTTATTTCGTTGAAGCGGATTTGCATTTGGGCAAAATGCTGGTTTGTATCCAAATGAGCGGCTACAATTATATTAGCTTTATCAAAGGCGATAGGCACTTTTCCGTGTCTCTCGATTTCGAGAAAGTTGTTGCGGCTGCTGCGCCGGAAAACAGCAAAATCAATTAGCAAGAATTGCGGGGTTTCTTTGAGCCGCCAGAAGCACTGCGATTGACCGTGCCAAGCGGGTTCTGGAACTCGATATTTGAGTTCGATTTCGCTAATTTGTGCGAGGGCTTTTTCAACAATATCAAAGGTTTTTTCGACGCAGTTATCTGCAACGACAACTGCAATGTCGATGTCTGACCATTCGTCGGTGTATCCGTGGGCTGCTGAACCTCCTTGCCACAAAGCTAAAACAAAATCTAAAGGTTGTAGGGTGGAAACAATCTTTTCGAGAATGATTTGTCTCATGGAATTAAGCTATACTGTTGGTTTTCCCCGGGTTCCACAAGTTTAACAAATATTGCGGGTGGAGATTGCTGTGGCATAGTTGTGCTAGACATTGCTAATGTGTCCGATTGTGTGCTGCGGAAAATTATAGGGGAAGCTGCAAGCGAGAGTGGCAATTTTTGGGAAAGTACGATCGCCCGCTGCGAGAAAATCAGTCTTAAATTATCGCTCATCAGAAACGAGACCGCTGTCGGGTAGTATGAGAAAGGATTAATTTTTAACAGCGCGGCATGGCTACTATTTGGGAACTTGACTTTTACAGCCGTCCAATTATAGACGAGCGAGGAAAAAAGAAATGGGAAGTGTTGATTTGCGAAAGCCCGCTGAATGTAAGCGACAAGGCAGAATCTCTGTTTCGCTACTCGCAGTTTTGCCCGAGTACAACCGTGAATTCCCTGTGGCTGGCTGGCGCGATTAAAGATGCGATCGCCTCTGCACCGAAACGCCCCGAAAAAATCCGCTTTTTCCGCCGCCAAATGGCGAACATGATTACCAAAGCCTGTGAGGAGTTGGACATTCCCGCAGCCTCCAGCCGCCGCACCCTCGCCCTCAACCTGTGGCTGGAAGAACGGATGCAAAACGTTTATCCCGCCGAACCGGGCTATCAAGCCGCTCCCAACCCGAGCGTTCAATTTGTACCCGAAACGCCCGTGGCGCTGCCGGACGCTTTAATCGGCGAAAAATGGGCGTTTGTGAGTTTGCCGATCGCAGCTTTTGATGAAATGTCCGAGTGGGATATCGGATTTGGCGAAGCTTTCGGGCTACCGATGACAAAGCTGCCGCCTGAAACGCAAATTCCAGGGCTGATCGTCTATTCGTCGAGAGCAACAGCTTTGGCTGGTTGGATGTCGGGTTTGGAGTTGGCTTTTATCAAATTTGAGACTGGCCCGCCAGCTAGGCTGGTGTTAGATACGGGAGCTAACGATCGCTGGATTTTAGCTAATCTCAAAGACGCAGCAATTGAGAGAGAAGCAAAAGGATTTGAAGCGGCGAAAAAACAAGCAAGAAAAGTACATTTTTTAGCAATTCAGTCGAATCCAAAATCGGAATCCTTCGCCGGATTTTGGCTGCTGCACGAACTAAGTATTTAGTTAGTTGTTAGTTGTTAGTTGTTAGTTGTTAGTTGTTAGTTGTTAGTTGTTATTAGCTAATATTAACTGCTTAGTGCCTAATGCTTAATGTCAACTGCCAACAACCAACTGCCAACTGACAACTGCCAACTGCCAACTGACAACTGCCAACTGACAACTGCCAACTGCCAACTGCCAACTGCTTTCCTACCAACTGCCAACTGCCAACTGCCAACTGCCAACTGCCAACTGCCAACTGCTTTCCTACCAACTACAAAAATGACCAATCACCAATCAGCAGAACAACTGCTAGAATTAGCAACCAAAGCAGGTGCCGAAGCTGCTGAGGTATTGGAATCGCAATCGCTCTCGCGGCCGGTATTTTTTGAAGCAAACCGCCTCAAACAGCTAGAAACCGCCCAAGCAGAAGGTATTGCTCTGCGACTGTGGCGGGACGGGCGGCCTGGTTTGGCGGTGGCCTACGGGCCCGTGGAACCGCAGATTTTGGTCGATCGGGCGATCGCGCTTTCGCAACTAAACGAACCGGAAACCATCGAACTCGGCACCGGGGAAAAAGTTGTTTATCCCGATCTCGGAGTGTCGGTGCCGGCCGAACAGCTAGTAAACTGGGGAAAAGAGGCGATCGCGATCGTCCGCCAAGCCTATCCCGAAAGCCTCTGCACCGCCGAACTCGACTGCGAAATCGAAAGCACCCGCTTGCTGAACACATTAGGCTTGGATTGCAGCCACACCGACACCACCCTCAGCGGTTACTTGTCAGCAGAATTAGTGCGGGGCGAAGATTTCCTCAACATTTGGGAAGGCGAAACCGAACGCGGTACCCTCGACTTAAACACTAGCGCCAAGCGGGTTTTGCAGCGGTTGGAATGGGCGAAAGATAATGTTGCCCCCGCCACCGGGCGCGTGCCGGTGCTGTTTACAGCCAAAGCCGCCGATTTGCTGTGGGGGACTCTCTGTGCCGCATTGAATGGCAAACAGGTACTAGAAGGCGCTTCGCCTTGGAGCGATCGACTAGGCCAACAAGTGACATCGCCCCTTGTCACCCTCTGGCAGCAGCCGGATATCGGGCCCTATAGCTGTCCTTTTGATGACGAAGGCACTCCCACTCGCGCGATCGTCTTGATCGACAGCGGAGTATTGCAGCTATTTTATACCGATCGCACCACCGGTCGAGCCCTGGGAAGCGGCACCACCGGCAACGGATTTCGCCCTGGTTTGGGCAGCTATCCCACACCGAGTTTATTTAATGTTTTAATTAAACCAGGTTCCCTTTCATTAATCGATTTAATCGCTAAATTAGACGACGGAATTGTAGTCGATCAAACCCTAGGTGGCAGTGCTGGAATTTCCGGCGACTTTTCCATTAACGTCGATCTCGGCTACCGAGTCAAAAAAGGTCAAATAGTAGGCAGAATCAAAGACACAATGGTAGCCGGCAACGTCTACAGCGTCCTCAAACAATTAGTAGAATTAGGAGGAGACTCCGAGTGGAACGGTTCTTGCCACACACCATCTGTAATTGTAGAGGGATTGTCCGTCACCGGCAAAAACTAATCGGTAATCGGTAATCCAACTCTCTCCGAGTACGCGAAAGCTACAAATATTCACAGGAATTACGCATCAGCGGCAAAAAACCGGGTTTTTGGATAAAATAGTGCATCACAGCCTTTAATATCTGTGAAAAACCCGGCTTCTTTGATATTGATACGTAACTCCCATAGCGGTTATCAAGCGTGGTGAGGTATGCCCTATGCCCTATCCCGGATATAGCGGTTATCAAGCGTGGTGAGGTATGCCCTATGCCCTATAGCCTATGCCCTATGCCGCATAGTACCTCATCTTTCGCTTGAAAGGCTATAATTCAAATCCCAACTATGAGACTATAGACTCTCACGCACAGCCCAAACGATTAAACATCTCCTCGAAAAGCAAATCTTGAACAGACTTTTCGTGCCAGATTCAGAATAATTGTTAGAGAAGACTATTGAATAACATTGATGCAGCAGCAAACGAGATGACAATCCAATTATAGCGTAGTAAATTATCAACTCCCCAGCCCAATTGTCTCTTGCTACAACTGGTAAGCTGGAAAGCCCGCGCACCCGACAGATAACTCACAAATTATCTGAAAAGCATCTGCGTTGCATCTTTGTTGCATCTGCCTTTCATCTGCGGTTGAAATATCAATCGAGGAACTATAGAATCTTGTCTGTAGAAGTTCCGGCTAAATCCCGCACTATCAAAAATCTCAAATTTTTATGCGTATTTGTTTTATCGGCGATTCTTTCGTAAACGGTACTTGCGATCCAAAATGTTTAGGTTGGACAGGACGAATTTGCTCAGCAGTTTGCAAGCAAGGACACGATATCACCTACTATAATTTAGGAGTGCGGGGAGAAACCAGTACCGATATAGAAACTCGCTGGTTCAACGAAGTTTCTTGCCGTTTACCTCACTACTGCGACGGTAGAATAGTTTTTTCCTTTGGCGTTAACGACACTCACTTTGAAAATGGCAAAACTCGCGTCGCACTAGAAAAATCCATTGAAAACCTGCGCCATATTCTCAAATCTGCCCAAGAAACAGTACCAGTTTTAATGATTGGGCCGCCGCCAGTTATTGATGTCGATCGCACAATCAGAATAGCTAATTTATCTAAAGAGTTTTCCCAAGTTTGCAGCGAGTTACACGTACCTTATTTAGATATTTGTACCCCGCTCCAAAAATCAGAAATTTGGCTGCAAGAACTTGCCCAAAATGACGATTCCCATCCCCGTGCTGTCGGTTATGCGGAATTGGCTAGAATTATTCACAATTGGGAGAGTTGGAAAGATTGGTTTAAAAATATCACTGTGTCAGAGCGAGAGACAGTAACTCTGTTTAGAGCCGTCGGCAAAAAAGAAATGGAATTAATCAAAGAAAGCGATTTTTTGGCATTTCCGCCACGGCTGTCTTTTCAACCTATTTTTTATCCCGTACTACAAAAAGATTACGCGATGCAAATTGCGCGAGATTGGAATACTAAAGATGCAGCATCTGGATATTTTGGCTATGTAACTAAGTTTCGAGTTTTGGCTGATTTCTTAAACAAATATCCCGTGCAAACTGTCGGCAGTTCGAGCCATCAAGAGTATTGGATTCCTGCTGAAGAGTTGGCGCAATTCAATCGCAACATTGTCGGTAAAATTGAAATTTTTGCAGAATATCAACCGTAAAACAAGATAGGACTTAGGAATGGGCGATCGGAAAGCGGCTTTGTTGGCGAAATAGGGGTTTATAATTTTTAATTTCTGTAATGTTATGTCCGGTTGTAGGGGGTTTTGGAGTCCTCGGTTTAAGAGCAGATTGAAATCTGCACGCGCTATCGGTTCGTTTCCGGTAACATCGGAATGATTTAACCGGCGCTAGGGCGCAGAGAACACAGAGGAAGACAAGAGAGAGAGATGAATACAGAAGTATGAAGCGCGGATTTGATCTGACTCGATTTTGTAATTCCGATGCTACCGGATTTGATATTAATGGATCGGACACGATATAAAAATCCGGTTTCTAGACGGAGCGGATCGTTTTCGATAAAATAGGAGCAATGACAGATGTTGGATTTTAATCAATTTGAAGTTGTGAGTTTTGACTGTTGCGGCACTCTCATCTATTGGGAAAGCGGCATATTGCCAGTCTTGAGATAATTGCTGTCGGGCCGCGAACTCGATTTCAGCGCGCAATTTTAGAAATGCCGGATTTGAAAAGGTTGGTGGAGGCGATCGGGTAAATAAACCGCAGATTGATGTCAAAATAGTTGTTTAAAATTATAAAAGTGTGGAGATTACTATGAATTGCCAAATATTGACCGGATTGTTGACGGGATTAGTTGTTTCGAGTACCGCAAGTTTGATCGATTGTCAACCAAGTTATGCGAAAAATAATCAAATTTTAAGGGGGATTTCGATTAATTCAAATTTTAAATTGTTGGCTTCAGCAAAGGTGGATTTGGGGGTTGAGGTTGCGAGGGAGCTTGTGGCGGCAGAACCCACAGCCGAGGATTTGTATAATCAGGGTGAGGAGAAGTACAACAAAGGAGATTTTCAAGGTGCTATAGAGGCTTACGATGGAGCAATTAAGCTTAATGCTAATTATGTTGAGGCCTACGTTGGCCGAGGTAATGCCCGCGATGACTCAGGAGACAGACAGGGTGCGATCGCCGATTACGATCGAGCCATAAAAATTGACCCCAATAATGTCTCGGCCTACTACAACCGGGGTGTTACCCGAGCGAGGTTAGGAGACAATCAAGGTGCGATCGCCGATTACGATCAAGCCGTGAAAATTAACCCCAACAATGGCTCAGTCTACTACCACCGGGGTGTTATCCGAACGAGATTAGGAGACAATCAAGGTGCGATCGCCGATTACGATCAAGCCGTGAAAATTAACCCCAACGATGCGTTAGCCTACAACGAGCGGGGTAATGCTCGCTATATATTAGGAGATAAGCAGGCTGCTCTGGCCGATTTCAACGAAGCCTTGAAAATTAACCCCAACTATGCGCCTGCTTACACAAATCGGGGTAATGCTCGCGATGATTTAGGAGACAAGCAGGGTGCGATCGCCGATTACGATCGATCCTTAAAAATTGATCCCAACAATGATAATACCTACTACAATCGGGGCGTTACCCGATCGAGCTTAGGAGACAAGCAGGGTGCGATCGAAGATTACAGCCAAGCCGTTAAAATTAACCCTAACAATGCCCGTGCTTACTACAATCGGGGAGTTATCCGCTATGACTTAGGAGAGAAGCCTGGTGCGATACAAGATTTTCAAAAAGCCGCCAACTTGTATCAGCAACAAGGAAACACAGATAACTACCAAAAAACATTAAACATTATTAGAAGAATCCAGTAAATTTATATAACTCCGGGGCGAGTGCCGGTTACGCAAGTTCACAGCTTTGATGTGAGAAATATGCGCGCACCCGCCCGACAAAATTATGCTTGTTGCTTGTTTAACCGGACAGAAGCTCAATAAGAGTGCGATCGTTCAACTTGCAGCGACTTAATCCTCTTTTCAACTGCTGGGAAAGCGCGATCGCCCCTAGGAACTTACCTAAAGGGCGATCGAGCCTTGTATCCCTTACAGCACAAAGAATTACAATGATAGTAGAGAGCGATCGCACCGCGCATTTATCGCAGAAAATCACTAGACGAGCAATTGCCAAAATCAGAAAATACCCTGAAATCATCTGCGTCAATCGGTGTTGAATCTGTCCGATATCTGCGGTTTCTCTATCGAGATCGGACAGATGCAACTCAAGTCTACTTTAAGAGCGATCGCCCGCGACGCACCCATATCACAAAAATACTAAACTGGCAATTAAAACACCCTATCGATACAAAACAACGCAGATATTTTGTGACAATATCTGCGCCATTCTGCGTGCATTACCTGCGTGTATCAGCGGTAAACAATCCGCTCAAACCTAGATGAAAGTGAAATAAGGTAGATCGAGATTTAGATCCGTCACTCCTTGGACAGAAGCAATCAAATCATCCGACTGACCGGATTTTTTCAGGAAAATGCTGGTCACATTCCCCGCAACCGACAGCGAATAATCAGCCTTAACTCCCGAAAGGACGATCGCATCTGAAGCCGAATTAAAATCACTAATCACAGCATTACCATCACCAGAGTAGTAAATTTTGTCACTATCTCCCAACAAGAAACGGTCGCTACCTTCCCCGCCAGTCAAAGTATCAAACTCACCAACACCCGGATTAGTAGCACCCGGATCGATACCCACAACAGTATCATCTCCTTCACCACCGCTGACGGCATCATTACCGCTGCCACCGAGCAAATAATCATTGCCCAACTGACCGAAAATGCTGTCATCTCCAGCATCGCCGCCGAGAGAATCGTCACCCTTACCGCCAAAGATTAGATCGTTACCGTCGCCTCCCAAAACAACATCAAAGCCTTTATTGCCGTACAGCGAATCATTGCCGTTTGCGCCTAAAATGCCATCGTTGCCTTTACCTGCGTAAACAACATCATCGCCATTTCCACCATCGATAAAGTCATTGCCAGCATTGCCCAATAGCGAATCGTTACCGTCATCGCCACCGATGTTGTCGTTGCCGTCCAAACCGAAAATCGAGTCATTTCCAGTTAAACCGTTCAGCGCATCAGCTTGGGGAGTGCCGAAGTACAAATCGTTCAGCGGGCCGGTGCTGAAAGTCAAATCAACGGTAGTATTCGGAATCGGAATCGGAATGCTGGGCGTTAAAATTCGGGGGCCGCTAGGTGTTGGGGTAGTGGTGGGTGTAGGTGTGGGTGCGGGTAGAGGTATGGGTCGAGGTGGAGCAAAGCGAGAGAGAATAGAATTGCCCGACAAACCTCCCACATTTTCCACAAATCCGCTACCGGGAAGACTGCTGGTTGCAGAATCGAAGAAATTGAGAATTTCGATATCATCTGCGGCGTTTATTTTACCGTCTTTGTTGATGTCTGCTAGCAAGCTAGTACCGCTGCGGCCGACTCCAACCGTACCGGGACTGAGAGATAAAGCTGCGGTAACATCGGTGAGAACCAGGCTGTCATTACCAGTACCTGCTTGAATCTTGCTGCCGGCGGATGTTGTGGGGTCGAGGATAAAAGTGTCGTTGCCACCTCCACCGGTGAGGATGTCTGGGCCGCCGTTGCCGGTGAGGGTTTCGTCGCTGCTGCTGCCGGTGATGGTATCGGCGAAAGCAGTACCGATGATGACTTCGATACCATTGAGAGTATCAGTACCTTCGGCGATCGCAATTCCAGTCGCGAGATTGATATTAACAGGACTCGGCAGAGTAGCATAGGACACAGTATCGATACCGGCACCGCCGACAATACTATCATTGCCCAAACCGCCGTTAAGGGAATCATCACCATCGCCGCCGTCAAGAGTATCATTGTCTTCTCCGCCGAACAGAGAATCATTGCCGGCACCACCTAACAAACTATCGTTACCATCACCGCCGTCGAGAGTATCGTTGCCATCTCCTCCATTGAGAATGTCATCCCCCTCATAGGCCCATAGACTGTCGTCACCGGCACCGCCTAACAAAGTATCGTTACCTTCGCCAGCGTCTAGAGTGTCGTTACCATCACCGCCGTCGAGATAGTCATTGCCAATCCCCGTACCGAGAATTACCGTACCTTCTGCGTCGGCAACCGTAATGAGTTCGTCGCCTTCCAACAAGTCATCGCCAGCATTGCCGAACAGCGAGTCATTGCCTTGATTGCCTTCGATCGTATCGTTACCAGCCAATCCGTCAATGCTATCATCGCCACTGCCACCTGGAAGGAAATCAGGGCCCGGGGTTGCTTTCAGCGGGAAACTCTTGAGAATCGCGTCCCCTGAAAGGTTGCCGACTGTTTCGATAAAACCATCTCCTTTTTCAAGATTTGGTTCACCAAAGAAGTCAAAAATCAACAAGTCGTCAGCAGGTACAAATATCCCGTCTTTGTTGAGGTCAATTTGCAAGTCGGTATCGAATTCGCCGCCCCGCGTGACGCCTGCCGTACCGGCGGTCAAGCCGATCGCCAGTGTCACACCATTGAGCGTTAGACTATCGATGCCACTATCATCAGCAATAATGCTGCCCCCTGCGGAAGTACCATTTAACACGTAGAAGTCATTGCCAGTACCGCCAAATAGGATATCTGCACCGCCACCGCCTTCTAGGGTATCGTTACCGTCATCTCCGTAGAGTTCGTCGTTTCCAAGGCCGCCATTGATATTGTCATTATCTGCGCCGCCACTGAGTTCGTCATTGCCGTCACCGCCAGCTAAGGTATCGTTACCATCGCCGCCATCTGCGATATCGTTGCCAATACCGCCAGAAATAGAGTCATTGCCTTCGTAACCAAACAAAGAGTCATCGCCGGCATCTCCTGTGAGGGTGTCGGAACCGTTTCCGCCTAAAACTGCGTCGTTACCGTCGTCGCCGGAGAGCAAATTATTGCCCAATTCGTCGTCTAGGAAGTCATTTCCTGCACCGCCAAAGAGGCTGTCATTTCCTGCGCCGCCATCTAAGTAATCATCTCCGGTATTGCCTGAGATGGAGTCATTACCTCCCTCACCGAAAATTTCATCGTCACCTCCGAGGCCGTCGATGGTGTCGTTTTGCGGACTACCTTCGATCGCATCATCGCCGACAGTACCAAGTATTTCACCTGGAGTTGGAGTAGGTGTTGTTGGAGTAGGTGTTGTTGGAGTAGGTGTTGTTGGAGTAGGTGTTGTTGGAGTAGGTGTTGTTGGAGTAGGTGTTGT
>NZ_JAUBTX010000026.1:76658-89859 GCF_036705185.1 Microcoleus sp. B4-D4
TGGAGTCGGAGTTGTTGGAGTAGGTGTTGTTGGAGTAGGTGTTGTTGGAGTCGGTGTTGTTGGAGTCGGTGTTGTTGGAGTCGGTGTTGTTGGAGTCGGAGTCGGGGCAGTAATTACATTCTTGCCTGACGAGGCTGGGGGAACGCTGAGAATGTCAGCGCCAAGCAGGTTTCCGACGTTTTGGAATTTGCCGCTAGTAGGCAAGAAAAAGTCTTCAATGGTCAAATCTTCGCGTGATTCTAACTTCCCATCAGCATTCAAATCGATCAGCAAATCGTTGCCTTCTTTGGCAGTTCCGTTCTGGCCTGCTGCGAGGGTTTTTGTCAGGGTGGCGTTGTTGAGGATTAAATTATTGGCGGTGCCACCAACATTTTTAATTTTGCTGCCTCCTGCTGTCTGGGCATCGAGGATGTAAGTAGTGTTTCCGGTGCTTCCGACTAGGGAGTCACTACCGCCACCGCCGATCAGGATGTCGCCGTCACCAACGGCGACGATGGTATCCTTGCCGCGGCCGCCGGAGAGGGTGTTGGCTGCATCGTTACCGACTATTGAGTCATTTCCTTCGCCTGCGAAGGCATTTTCGATGATGCTGCCGGGGGCAATGGTGAGGGTTTGAGGAGCGAGTTGTGTGCGCCCTGTTACATCTCGACCCGGTAGGGTACTTGTTGCACCGGGTGCTAGGTTGATCGTAACGTCGTCAGTGATGGCCGCAACGTTGATGATGTCGTTACCGGCGTTGGTGTCGCTGAGAGTTTTGCGAGTGGCATCGGTGAAACTTGCGAATTCGTTCGTGTAGATGTAGGTGTTGTCGGTAATTAAGTCGTCACCGTACAACCGTAAAGTTGCGCCTTTGAGTTTGCCGATATTGTTGCCGGTATTTTTTGCGTCGTTGGTGGCGCTATTATCTGAAATGTTCAACGTCCAATTGCCAAGACCGGTTTCTCCCCAGTGGCGAGCACTGCTGAAGGTGTAGTTGACGGTTTTGTCTTTGAAACCCTGATCCTCTTTCTTTTCACCTACCGCGCTGAAGTAAGGGACGCGATCGAGAATTATACTCTCGGTTGTGTCGGGAGAAGTGAGCTTAACTACTAAGTCTTGAAATTGACCGTGCTCGATATCCAAATCTAGTTCGAGCTTGTCGATGTTGATGCCTTGATTAATGTTGAAAGTTTGAGTAATTCCTGCGGGGTTGTTATCGAGAATATCCAACGGTGCTGGCAGGGTCAAATTGGCAAGTTGAAATTTCTCATTTGCCGCAGTTGCTGCTTCATTTTTGGCAGTTCCCGATCGCGGCTGCCAACTTTCAGCCAAACGTACTGCTGCTGTGGCATCGACTAATCCGAAGCCGTAGTCGTGGTTGACGTGGAGTCCGCCGCCGTTCCAGTTTTTAGCACTGTTAAATGTCCAAGCATCGTTACCGGAGGCAGTTTTTTGGGCATTGGGATCATTTTTGCGGGCTGAGTAAGCCAGGATTTCCTGAACGTCGCGGTAGCCGAGTTTGGGATTAGCTTCTAGGATTAAAGCGCTCACCCCCGAAACCATCGGTGCTGCTGATGATGTGCCGTTAAAGTTGTTGGTGTAGTTGAGATTGTCAAAATTGTCTCCGCTGTTTTTGTTGTAGCCCTCGTTTGCAGTACGATCGAGCGTGACAATACTGCCTCCATCACCGAAAGCTGAGACGAGAAGCGGCGCACCCGGATTGCTGTACGGGGCAAAAACTCCCTTATTATCGATCGCTGCTACGGCAATTGTATAGCGACTGTTTGGCAAATTGCTTGAGTTGGCATTTCCCCCCCGCTGTTCCACTCCTGCTGTCAGGTTAGGGTTAACGTTTTCGCGATCGTTTGCCGCTGACCAGACAGATACTGTTCCCAACTTATTGCGGCCGTTGGTGACAGCGTTTTTGATGGCTGCAACAAAGGCGGTAACATCTGAAAATTCAGACAAGCCCCAGCTATTGTTAGAAACGTCGAATTTATCCTGGGCTTGTAAACTGGGAAGGCGGCTTTTATCGGAAAATTTATAACTGGCGATTGTTGCTTGATAAGCAACACCTACTGTACCAAGATTGTTTCTTCTAGCTGCAATCACTCCAGCTACAGATGTACCATGATTGTCACTAGCCGTCGCTGGAAAGGGGCCGCCTTCGCTGTCTGGCAGGGAAAGCGATAGATCGAAGTTGCCTGCAAAGTCTTCGTGATTGCCGTCAATAGCATCATCGATGACTCCGACTTTGATGCCTTTACCGGTATACTGCGGCCACAGAGGGAGTACATTGACATCAATGCCGGGAGTGCCTGGAGTGACATTATTATTGGCTACTCCCTGTCCGTTGTTGAGCAGCCACCACTGCTCCTTAGCTAGGGTATTTTTTAAGTCGTCCGGAAATTTATTGGTCACAACAAGGCTCACACTAGAATTTGCTGAACTGCTATGGGCATGGGGAGAGGTCGATCGCACTTCTTCACTGAGACTAGCGATCGATACCCACATCCCCCATAAGATATATTTTTTCATGGATCGGTTGCGATCGCTTAAATAATTTACCGGAAATAAAAATTACCTGTTACAGTTCACAAATATCCAACTGCATATAGAACCCAAGCGATCGCGGGTTGACTTTCGCTATCTCTCTTATTTCTGGTAGTGGCTGTTTATACAAGTCGGAAAAGTCGGAAAAGTCGGAAAAGTCGGATATTTGGCGATGAGGGCGGTTGAGGGTTGACTTGTGAGGGTTATTGTGTTGTTATTGCAATTGAATTTGCCTTCAGGGGCGATCGAATCCTCAACAAAGTGAATCTCAACAAATCAGGGAAGTAGTTCTTCCGTACTTGTTATGGTAAATGGACTGCTGGGAGCTCTTCGACTGCTATGAGCTATGAGCGATCGCTGGCAAGATATCAAATGGGTTCTATAAACATATAGAATTAATCTGCGTTAATCTGCGTGAACCTCCGGTTAAAAATTAGTTATATTTTGCCAAGTTGAACGATTTTTCGCTAAAGTGCGATCGAGCATATAATTCGCAGGCAATAAACGCTATTTATGCCGTATATTACTATCCCTAAACAATTTAGGGAACCTTCCAGGGTCATCGCATCTCAACTGTTTTTACGGCCGAAACGCCTCGCTATTTTTGAAGCTTGTCTGATCGGGTTAATTTCAGGACTGGCTGGCGTTTTGCTCAAATCAGGAGTTGGATGGCTGGGCAGTTGGCGAGTTGCTACCTCGACAGTAATTCCAGCTTGGATATTACTGCCGGGCGTCGGTTTATGCGGCGGGTTGCTGACAGGTTTCTTGGTTGAGCGTTTTGCTCCCGAAACTGCCGGCAGTGGCATTCCTCACGTCAAAGCTGCTCTCGGCGGAGTCAATCTTTCCTTAGATTTGCGAGTAGCAGTCGCCAAACTTCTGACCACTATTTTAGCAGTTGGTTCCGGTTTAACTTTAGGAAGACAAGGCCCCACCGTGCAAATAGGAGCATCTTTAGCAGGCTGGATCGGTCACTTGATGCCCACTTCCCCAGACTACCGCCGACAATTGATTGCTTGCGGTGCTGCGGCGGGATTAGCTGCAGGTTTCAATGCTCCCATTGCAGGAGTTTTGTTTGTAGTTGAAGAACTTCTGCACGATGTTTCGGGATTAACTTTAGGGACTGCAATTATCGCTTCATTTATCGGTGCAGTTGTCTCGCAACTTTTGGGGGGCGACAGTTTAAACTTGAACCTTCGCGAGTACCCAATAACTTTTCAAGCTCACGAAATCCCGTTTTACATACTGTTAGGAGTTTTAGCGGGAATCCTGGGAGCTTTGTTCGGCAAAGGGATTATTGCTAGCTTGAAGTTTAACAAGCGAACCCTCAAATTGTCCTTGCCCGTGCGAATTGCTCTAGCTGGTCTAATCTGCGGTTCAGTAATAGCTTTTCTGCCAGAAACTTTTCGCAACAATACAGGATTGCGGGAGTTTTTGCTGACCGGAGAAGCCAACATTACAACGAGTTTAACTGCTTTAGCAGCTCATTTTTTTCTGACCATTATTTCCGCTGCTTCTGGAGCTCCGGGAGGATTGTTTTCTCCTTCCTTAGTTATGGGTTCTGCACTAGGTCAGATTGTGGGAATTTTGCAAGCAAATTCCCTTGGTGTCGGTTTGCCGACAACCTATGCTTTGGCGGGAATGGGAGCGTTTTTTTGCGCTGTTTCGAGAGCGCCGATTACTGCGGTAGTAATTGTGTTTGAAATTACGGCGGATTTCAAATTAGTGCTGCCTTTAATGATCTGTTCTGTAGTTGCTTATTTAGTCGCAGAAAAGGTAGATAGCGGCTCGCTGTACGATCGCCTTTTGGAGTTGAACGGCATTCAACTAACAAAAGATAAACCTGCCGTTGATGCTTTGAGCGACTTGCACGCAGCTAACGTGATGCAGCGCCGAGTCGAAACTCTTTCGAGTCTGCTGACTTTCGATGAAGTGATGCAGGCTTTTTCGCGATCGCACCACCGAGGATTTCCAGTAGTAGACGGCGGAAAATTAGTGGGAATTGTCAGTCAAACCGACTTAGCCAATGCCAGCAAACGCAATTTTTCCGGCAACTCCCTGCTGAAAGAATTTATGACTGTACAGCCGATCGCAGTCAAAGCAACCGATACTTTAAGCGAAGTTTTGTACAGGCTAAACAACTACAATATCAGCCGCTTGCCGGTGGTAGAAGGCCGCCGTTTAGTAGGAATTATTACCCGCAGCGACATTATCCGAGTTGAATCCAATCATCTCAGCGGAGAAACAACCCTGGGCCCGCATCCAGAACCTTCCTATGTAGTGTATCAAACCAGAGCTCCGCAAATCGGCAACGGCCGCTTGTTAGTGCCGCTTTCCAACCCGCAAACAGCGCCGGCTTTGCTGCGGCTGGCGGCGGCCATTGCGCGCGATCGCCATTACGAACTAGAATGCCTGCAAATCATCATAGTACCGCGCAACAGTTCCCCCTCAGAAAGCGCAGTGCGGACTACAAAAAGCCGTCGCCTGCTACAACAAGCCGAGCGAATAATTCGCAATTGGAACTTGCCAGTACACACCCAAATCCGGGTAGCTCACGACGTACCTAACGCGATTTTGGAGACAATTAAGGAGCGACATATAGACTTAATTTTAATGGGCTGGCAAGGCGAATTATCCACAAGAGAACGCATTTTTGGCGATGTTGTAGATACAGTTATTCGGCAAGCTGGTTGCGAGGTGGTTTTGGTGAAATGGAGCAAACAATTATTAATAAGAAGCCCAAAAAATGTGTTCTCAACCAGGAGCGACGGGGGAGAATATGCCTCTAAAGAATGGCAGTTAAATGCCGCAAAAGTTGATGAGGCAGAAAATTCTACATTCGCGGCATCAAGTTCATCAGCGACTCCTGAGACAGAACTTTTGCCGCCGAATTCTGACATTCCGGTGCCAGAATTGGGACTGCACACGTTGATGAGCTTGCGGCGCTGGTTGGTGCCTATTCGCGGTGGTTACAAACAAGCTGCAGCTTTGCGCCTGCTACCTGCTTTAGTGGCTGCGAGTTCAGTACCGGAGATTAAATTGTGTCAAATTCACCAGCCTTCTGTTGCAGAACCTTCGCGCGACGAATTAAAGCAAGCTGCGGAGTTTATTCAGCGCCGGGTTAGGTGTTCGGTAATCGCGACTGCGGTTTGCGCTACATCGGTTTCTGATGCTTTAATCGATCAGGCTCAGAACGATCAGTGCGATGCGATCGTCCTAGGAGCGAGCCGCGAAGGGCTACTGAAACAGGTAATTCACGGGAACATCCCGGAAGCCGTGGCGCGCGGGTGCGACTGTACAGTTATTTTAGTGCGATCGGCAAATTAGTCATTAGTAATCGGGCTGTTGACTGTTGACTGTTAACTGTTAATTACTAACAACTAACAACTAACAACTAACAACTGCCAACTAACAACTAACAACTGCCAACTAACAACTGCCAACCAACAACTGCCAACTGCCAACTGACTAACAATGGTTCACTTTAACGTCGGCTTTGAAAACTTTAATTCCTTCGCAGACATTACCCTATCCTTGGCGAAAACATTAGACAAAATGGAAATTCCCATTTCAGTCGCACCATCGCCAATCGCCTCTCACATCACCCGCAATTCCACAGCAGAAGAAAACCACCTACTAGCAAAGTGGATGAACGCCGTACCATCAGATTTATTTCAGATCAAGTGGTCTCATTACTGGAAACCTTATTTTCTCAAAGAACTTAACGGACATCTCAACTTAGAATTTTTTGCCATTAATTACGAATTCACCAGAAACGATGATAATTATGATTATTGGATTTATGATGCAGTCAATAATTCATCCCACATTTTAGCCGTAAGCGAATATTCTAAAAACGTTTTAATCAAAGCTGGCTGTCCCGACAAAAAAGTCTCAGTCGTGCCTTTAGGGTTCAATCCTTTAATCTCGCAGCTTTATTCTTACAAACCGCATCAACCCAAAAAAGATATAAAATCTATTCTGCACATGACCAATTCTTATGATTTTTATAGATTTGGCACCGACCTCGCCATTCAAGCATTTTATCAAGAGTTTCAAGATGATCCTAACGTAGAATTAATTATCAAAGATGGCGGCAAAAATCCTGATGTCATAGTGGAACATCTTGTAAAGATTGAAAAGCAATTTGGCAAGTCTAAGTCAAAAGTTTACATAAAACCTAAATTTTTTACCAAAACAGAACTAGCTGATTTATACTTATCAGCAGATGCTGTTTTAGCTCCGTTTCGCGGCGAAGGTTTTGCGATTAAAATTTTGGATGCCTTTGCTGCTGGCTTACCCGTGGCCATGACTCTGTACGGAGGCCCGACGGACTACGCCAATACTGATAACTGCTATCCCATTGCTTACGATCTAATTCCCGTTGGAGAGTGTTACGATACTCAGTATCTGAAAATCAGAAATGCTCCTCATTGGGCAGAACCAAATGTTCAGTCTGTTCGCGAGCAATTGCGAAAAATTATTGAAGACCCGATGCGTTTTGAGATAGCTCAAAAAGCTAGAGAGACGGCGGATTTATTTAATTGGAAAGCAACGAGCCAAAAATTGCTAAAATTAATGCGAGAGTTGTTTTAGGAGCGGAATTATGGGACTCGAACGCAAAATGTTTAGGGGAATGTTTGCACCTAGCGAAGTCGTACAATTGAAACAGCCTTGTTTTACTCCTGGGCGGTTGTTTGAACCAGGAAAATATAATGCGGCCGATTTGCCGGATGTAGCTTTTGATATGGGTTTAGTAGACCATTTACCCCCAGTCAAAGGCAATAGTCCAGCAAATCTCAACGCCCCGAACCCACAGCCTCAAAACCTTGATGAATAAACTTCCGGTTTGAGGGTTCGGACTTCAGTCAGAAAAATTCAAACAATCAAAAGACCTCTTGCACTCATTCCCAAATTATCTTGAAATAATCTGCGTTTATCAGTGTTTATCTAGCTTAAATCTGCGCTTGAAAAATCGAGTTCGGATTTATGCAAGAGGTCTAGAAACTAATGTCTAGACTGCAAAAAAGATCGAGCCAATTTAACCATTTTGCTCGATCTGGGCAATTAACTCCTTCAAAATCTTACTAGCCTTATCATTTTCAATCTGACAAGTTCCGGCGTTCTGATGCCCGCCACCACCATATTTTAACATTAACTCCCCAATATTAGTTTGAGAAGTTTTGTTAAAAATTGACTTACCAACTGCGAAAACCGTATTTTGTTGTTTCAGGCCCCAAAGTACGTGAATCGAGATATTGCACTCGGGGAATAAAGCATAAATTACAAAACGATTCCCTGCATAAATCACATCTTCGTTACGCAAATCCAAAACAACTAATTTATCATAAACTTGGGCGCAGCGCTGTATTTGCTCTTTGAATTTTTCTGATTGCTCTAAGTAAAGATCTACTCTTTCTTTCACATCAGGAAGCTGCAAGATTGAGTCGATAGTATGACTTTTGCAGTAATCAATTAACTGCATCATTAACTGATAGTTGGAAACGGTAAATTCTTTAAACCTGCCCAACCCAGTTCTAGCATCCATCAAGAAGTTTAACAGCACCCATTTTTCCGGGTCTAAAACTTCTTCTTGGGCAAATTGAGCGGAATCTGATTTGTCAACTGCCGCCATCATTTCCTCGGAGACATTGGGAAACTTTGTTTTGCCTCCATAATATTTGTACAACACTCTAGCTGCTGAAGCTGCATAGGGGTCGATAATGTGATTGATTTTGATTTTTTCGTGTCTGAGAGTTTCGCTGAAATGGTGGTCGAAGGCTAGATAAACTCCTTCAACATAGGGCAAATTGGTGGTAATATCGTTATTTGTTATGTCGATTTTTCCGTCCTGCATATCTTTAGGATGCACGAATTTAATCTCGTCGATCAAATCGAGTTCTTTGAGCAAAACGGCACAGACAAGACCGTCAAAGTCGCTGCGGGTGACTAATCTGTATTTTTTAGTGAGTGGCATATGCTTTGGTGATGCGGAGGAACTGATCACCCGCTAATATAACTTATTACCCGATCGCTAAACAATATGAACGCAGACCCTTACGCTTGGATAGAGAAATCCCTGGACACTGTTCGCCGGGCCGATTGGTATCGATCGCCCCAATCGATCGAAAGTTGCCCCGGCCCTGCGGTAAAATTAGGAAACCGCCGGCTGATTAACTTTGCCAGCAACGATTATCTCGGCCTCGCGGGGGATGACAGGCTAATTCAAGCGGCTGTGGCTGCAACAAAGGAATTTGGTACGGGCGCGACGGGTTCGAGGTTGCTCAGCGGACACCGCGATTTGCACCGACAGCTAGAACAGGCTATCGCTAATTTAAAACAAACCGAAGACGCTTTAGTATTCAGTTCGGGATATTTAGCGAATTTAGGGGCGATCGCCTCGATTGTCGGCAAGCGCGATTTGATATTATCTGACAAGTACAACCATTCGAGCCTCAAAAACGGAGCAGCGCTCAGCGGTGCAACAGTGCTAGAGTACGATCGTTGCCATCTTGAGGATTTAACAGCCAAACTAAAGCAAAATCGGACAAAATACCGCAAGTGTTTAATTATTACCGATAGCGTATTCAGCATGGATGGGGACTTGTGTCCGCTGCCGCAGTTGTTAGCTTTGGCCGGACAATTCAACAGTATGGTATTAGTAGATGAAGCTCACGCTACAGGAGTTTTCGGTGCTAGCGGTGCTGGTTGTGCAGAACATTTCGGGTGTCAGGGATTGCCGCTAATCCAAGTGGGCACGCTAAGCAAAGCTTTGGGAAGTTTGGGTGGCTACGTTGCGGGCTCTGCGGCTTTAATTGACTTTCTCCGCAATCGAGCTGCAACTTGGATTTATACTACCGGATTAACCCCGGCTGACACAGCGGCAGCTTTGGAAGCTGTGAGAATTGTACAGCAAGAACCAGAACGCCGAGTGCGGTTGCAGCGTAATATTGAAACTTTCAAATATTGTGCTACCAATCGACAATTACCAATTAACAACTCCCTCTCCCCAATTTTCAGTTTGCCCTTAAAAGATGCAGCCACAGCTTTAACAGCCGCCAGCAAACTCAAGGAAATTGGTATTTTTGCTCCAGCGATTCGGCCTCCGACTGTAAGTGTAAGCCGAATTCGGATTTCGCTGATGGCAACTCACGAGCTCGCACACCTGCAGCAGTTGGTAGAGGCTTTGGAGCAAGTTTTGAGTCTTCAGTCAATGTAGGGTGTGCGCTGCGTACCGCTTGACTAAATATAGTTGAGTTTGTAGGTGCGCGCTTCGCCCTGCTTTAGATTGTGGGAAATGTTAAGATATCGCTATTGACTTATCGCAAATACTGTAGGTTATTGCGGTCGATCGCTCCACAAGTGTAAATTTTTTGTAAATTTAGATACTTTTTGCAATTTTGCGCTATATTAGAGAAGTAGTCGGTACACCAAATTAAATATAAGGAATGTCCATCATGAACACAAATCGCAAAAACGTACAAAAAGTAGCTGAAACCCACCGCAATAACATTCACAAGCAACTGATGCACCGCATTGAAGTAGCTAGAGCCAGCGGTAATCAAGATTTGGTTCGGGTGCTGGAAGAGGAAATGAAACAGTTGTAAGAAGCTGCCACTAGAATTTGCCCGCAGTCTGGTTTAGAGGGTTGTGCGAGAAATTGCAGAATTCCGGCAACCGCTATTCGTTAAATTTTCACTCCTCTATTTGTTGATAGAAAAAAAACCGATTTCTTGATGAAACCGGTTTTTTTTATTTATAAGGAAAAAGAAAGAAGGAAGAGGGGACGCACAAACTCTATTTGTAGGGTGCGCCTCGGCGAACAGAGCCTTTACAAATAGCGGATTGAACCATTTTTGGCGTAAGTTATTAAGTCAGAAGGAATAGGGAAGAACGGAGAACAGGAATTATACTGCATTGCTTTTATTTTTACACTATCTGTAGTTGTAAACTGCGCTGAGGCGCACCCTAGTAATAACTACAGGACTAAAGCCCCTCACCCATAACTTTAACCAGTCAGGATCACTCACCAGTTGACAGTCGCGACTAATATCAACTCCGGTAGCATCGGAATTAATATTACCCACAGTCAGGACACGGCTTGGCCTTAGTCCCTACGATAATCGGGGTAGGGACACTCTTGCTCTCGCGGTGTCCTCCGTATCATTCCGATGCAACCGGAAACGATATAACGACCAAACTCAATAAGCGCACGAATGACGTACACTCAGGTGTGTGCTATTAGGAATGAAAATTGAGCAATTACAAGCGAGAACTCAAGCAATTAATCGGGAGAGAATCTTGCCAGTTCCTTCAAGCTAGAATTCAAACAAATCATATTGCTTGCCATGAACTTGTGTGGTTGCTCAAAAGTTGAGCCGATAAAAATGGTCAAATAATATATCAAATTAAACATGGGTTGCTATTAAGTTATTTAATTCAGCAACTAAAACTTCCCGTTCGATGTTTATTGTCTAATTTTTTGGTGCTGGTACACCGATCTGTGATAGTTGCGTAACTCCTGGTAATATTGAAGAGGGATTGAGATAGATTTTCATGGTTGACTGAGAAAGGCAGCTTTGCCAAAATTTAAGAGTAGCAAAAATGCTTAACGGAAAAAGTTGAACTCTATAAAGCGGAACATCGGGGTGGCGACAGCAAAATCCAAAAAATAATAGGTAAAACTGATGGCGACAGACATCCGACACCAGCCGGAAAACGGCTACCACTCAGATCCAACTCAGCCTTCCCCAAGAGAAAATCTGAATAGCCGATCGCCTATGCGTTTGGAGCGAACCCTCAGTTCTTTAGAAACTTGGGGCTTTGGCCTGACTTCTCATCTCGGTTGGCTGAGCATTGCGCCGACGCTCCAAGGCGCTCTCGGAACTGGGGCGCTTTTAGTCTGGTTGCCTGGAATGCTCGTCGGTATGATGCTGAACTTGCAAATGAAACGCTTAGGCGAGCATTGGCCAAACGTAGCCGGAGGAACGCCGAACTATACCACTCGACTGCTAAAAAACTACCCGGCTATAGGACTTTATGCCGCCCTGGGATATTACATAGGCTGGGCTTGTGGTGGGGCGTTTAACGCCATCCTACTCACAGACACGATCGCCATCAACCTGGAGCCATTGGGGATTACTTTTCCGAAGCGGCTATTGCAAATTGGATTTACAGTGCTACCCCTGATTGTGGCTTGGAGCGGCACTAGGGGGTTGAGCATCCTGCATTTATTTTTCATCATCCCGGCTATTGGATTCTTATTTACTTTTTCCGTTCAAGGGTTGGGCTGGTTAGCCTTCTCTCCAAGCAGTCCGGGCTTTTTTCCCACCACCGTGCCGAGCGTCAGCTTTTTGGACTGGCTAAAATGGTACTTCTTTGCAACGATTATAGTTTATGCCTGTGAAACGGCTGCTTCATTTGTGGCTGATAGCCGCCGTCCTGGGGAAACGCTGCGGTTTTTGAGAATCTCGACGGCTTTTATGCCTTTGACCTTTCTGGGTGTTTCCTGGATCGTGATGCGATCGCCCATTACTCCAGAGATCGCCGCCAATCCGTTCTCAAGTCTGATAGTAGCAGCCCGACCTTTCTGGGGCGATTCAGCTCCCCTGCTCGTAACATTCCTAGTCTTCTCCGGCTGGCTGCTTTCTTCGACAACTTGCTTTTCCATCAGTCCCCGCATTTTGTATCAACTTGCCGTAGACGGAAAGATTTCCCCCGTCTTCGCTGTGGTGTCTCGACGGGGAGTTTTTGGCCCGGCCCTGATGGCTACGCTGTTTGTCAGCCTGTTCTTTCTAATTTGGGGGGACTTAGCTCATATAGTAGTCGTGGCAGGTATTAGTTACCTGGTCTCGATTATGGCAGTCCATCTAGCACTGTGGCTGCAAAGAAAGCGGCCAGAGGTTCTGTGGCCGTGGTGGTCTCTAGGCTTCTTTATGGTAGAGACGGTTGTTTTGGTTTGTGGCGGATTGGCTTGGGGGTGGCAAGATTTCATCCTGGGTCTACTGTGTCCGATCGTCTTGTGGGCAGCGGATGGGGCGATGCGACGCATAAACTTTCCCCCCTTCCATGCGGAGTGGTGGATTAAAGTTTACAGGACGCAGAGCAATCGCCTGGTCGCAGATTTTGTAACGTTTCAGGTGGTAATCCTGATTTTACTGGTCTGTAGCGCTGTGGCGATCGGTTGGGGTTCTGGGATCAGATTAAACGCTAACTCTAGTGTTGGTTCTAATCTTTTGCTGGCGCTGCTTTTGTTAGTTGCTTTTGTGGCGGTGGCGATCGCCTGCTGGACGAGTTTACCCCAAGTCGTCTCAATGGATGAAGCACGAGAGGGAGCAGAACAGCTATTTACCATTGCCCTAGATGCGATCGTAGTGCTCGATGAAAATGGTGTAATTCGTCAGACTAATCCCGCTGCTGAAAGCGTCTTCGGAATAGATTCTACTAGGCTGATTGGGTCTCACCTCAACAAATTACTACCCCAATTGGGGGCTCAGCCCGATCGGTGGCTCAGTCGCAGCGAACAAACTCTCAGCCAACCCGATCGTAGCTCGCGCATTCTAGAAGTTGCCATTTCCGACCGATTCTCTCAAAGCGCTTCCCTTTCCAATCAGGATCTGCAAGAATATGTGGCGATCGTCCGCGATATCACCGATCGCAAACAAGCCCAGTC